>JAIEKC010000124.1:0-2717 GCA_029064505.1 Acetatifactor sp. | reverse complement strand
ATATTTTTATAAGATACAGGCCATAAAATGGGGGCGTAATATTTCCATGAGCGGGGCGGGTGGTTCCAAGATCGGAATGTTATTGGGCGGATTTGTGGGATTCTGTCTGGGAGGTCCGGGAGGTGCTGTCCTGGGAGCGGGTATGGGCGGCGGCCTGGGCGGCCTGGCCGGCACGGCGAAAGGATGTGTGGATTCCCTTACAAAGTATGACCAGCCGGATGTGAATACGGTGATGAAGGAGCTGACCAGACATATCAGCAATTCCATGTCCGATATCAGCGTGATCACCGGCAACAGCATTGCCGAGCTGAGAGTGTCCCTGACCGGCTCCTTTGAGCAGCAGCTCAAAAAGCAGGTGAACACGGTGAAGGAGAACGTCTCTCAGATGCAGAGGAATATCAGCCTGGCCGCAGATGAGATTCCGAAAAAGCGTACCCTGTTGGAATCACAGGATATGCAGCTGAAAGCGGAGACAGGAAAATACGAGCGGCTGGAGGCTGCCATTGAAGAATTTGTAAATACGGTCCGGGCAGTGACTCCGCTGTCGGAAAGGCAGAGCAGGGATGCTGTGCGGGAGGATGACAGCATAGTTCCTGCACAGACACAGCAGATTACTTACAATTTCCTATAATATAGGCTTACGGAAGATAATGGCTTCATGAAGGTCTGTCTTTTAGAGCGGACAGAACAGGTCAGGAAACAGATCTCCCGGCGGGAACAGAGAGACCCGCCGGAGCGGGCAGGGAGGTATAGAGATGATCATAAGCATAGACATTGGAACCAGTTATTCAAGTATTTGTATGTCAGGTCCCGACGGGAAGGCCCAGCCGGTGGATATCAGCACGGGGGCCAGTATGTTCGGAGGAAAATATTCCCTGCCCACGGCAGTGTTTGTGGAGGATAACGGAACTGTGCTGATCGGACAGGCGGCGATAAACTGCAGAAAGCGAAATCCCCGGAATTTCTGCATGGAGTTCAAACGCAACTTCGGGGAGGAGGCTCCCATATTGCTGAGCGGCCGCGGTTTTAAACCGGAGGAGCTGTATACGGAATTATTCCGGCATATGAAGTCCTGTGCGGAAAAGGCACGGGGGGAGCAGGTAGAGCTTGCCTTTCTGACCTGTCCTGCCTCCTACGGGGAAGCACGAAAGGAGAAGCTCTGTTCTGCCGCGAAAGCAGCCGGTCTGTTCCAGGTGGAACTGGTGGATGAGCCTGTTGCGGCGGCCATGTGTTATTGCGCGGGGGGATACATACAGGACGGGCAGAATCTGTTGGTGTATGATTTCGGAGGAGGAACCTTCGACGTATCCCTGTTGGAGTACCGGAATGGCGCTTTCCGTCTGCTGTCGGAGCCGGAGGGACTGGAACAATGTGGCGGAGCGGATATGGATCATCTGATCCTGGAGGATATGCTCAGGGTCGTAGGGCAGGAAATTATTGAGGAATTGAAGAAAAACCAGATGCATTATCTGCGCTTTACCAGTCAGCTTGCGGAGATGGCGGTCAGGGCGAAGCACCACCTGAGTGCGGCGGAAGCCTTTGAAGAGGATATTGTGATAGGCTTTGATATGGTGCCCTATCGTCTCACGGTGGAGCAGTTTAATAAGATGATCGCGCCTCTGGTGGATGAGACGGTGCAGCTTTGCCGCCAGGCGGTGAAGAACGCGGGGATTTCGGAAACGGACATTTCAGCAGTGCTGATGGCGGGAGGGAGCAGCCGGGTGCCGTTGGTGCGTGAAATGGCTTCCAGGATCGCACCGGATGCTTCTCTTCTGTGCGCAGTGGATCTGGAGCTTGCAGTAGCTCAGGGGGCGCTGGAGTACAGGCGGTTTGCCGCGTCAAAGCCGGGAGCGGCTGCGAAACAGGGACAGAGGGGAGAACTTTCGGCGAAGGCAGGAACAGGCCGGAGGCCGGAAGGGGATGTGGAGGAGTGGTTCCGGAAGGGAAAGGAAGCCGAGGAGCGAGAGGATGAAGAGGAAGTTGTGGAGTGGTACCGCAGGGCGGCGGAAGCCGGACATGCGGAGGCAATGTATGAATTGGGTGTTTGCTATGATTGTGGATATGGTGTGCTCGAGGATGAAGAAAAAGCAGTTGAGTGGTATGACAAGGCGGCGGAAGCCGGACATGCGGAGGCAATGTATGAATTGGGTAAATGCTATGATTACGGATATGGTGTACCTGAGGATGACAAGCAGGCCTATTATTGGTATTGTAAATCGGTGGAAGCAGGCTGCAGTGCAGCTTTTTTCTATATGGCACTGGCTTATCAATTTGGGACGGGAACTGCTGTTGATTACAGGCAGGCGGTGAATTGGTATCGCAGGGATGTTGAAGAAAATAATGGATGTGTGGCGGCAAAAAAACTGGGTGAAATTTATGAAAAGGGAGGATATGGAATAACTGCGGATATGGAGGAAGCCGTCCGATGGTATCAAAAGGCTGTAGATCTGGCATCTGACGGTAATGTCAAAAGAGACGTTGTGACCAAAAGGGATGCGGCGGTCAAACGGTTAAGGGCATTACAATGCGAAGACCTGGATGCGGAAGAATGTTTCCGGAGAGGCAGAGAGGCTGCTAATGACGGTGATGAAGAGCTGGCTTGCTTCTTTTACCATAAGGCGGCAAAGGCTGGATGCATTGAGGCATTTTTCTATGTTGGACAGTGTTGCCAACATGGAAAGGGAACAAAAATTAATTATAAGAAGGCGGCGAAATGG
>JAIEKC010000123.1:0-4498 GCA_029064505.1 Acetatifactor sp. | reverse complement strand
TTCCGGTCCAATGGAGCCTTTGCCATGAACCGGAATTTGAAGTGTGTATGATTTCAGAAAAGATCTCTTATGGTTCCGCCTTAGAAATCCGCGAATACTTCCATCTGCTTTTTCAGTTCCTCCACAATCTCCCGGTTTATGTCCATACGTCCCGTGATATCGGTCATATCCTCCACCAGACTCCTGGAGCTGCCTGCAACTCCGGTGATACCGGCAGCTCCGTCATCGATGGCTTTTGTAATGCTTTCGATCGACGAGGCTATCTCGGTCATGGAGTTTCTGAGGCGGTCGGTCCTGCTGTTAAATGCATCGATCACTTCCTTTACATAATCGGCATCCTCTTTGTACTGCCTTCCGGAACGGACAAATTCCTGGAATTCCTTCAGAATGGTCTCGCTCAGATAGTCTGCCAGCTCCTGGGAATTCTTTGACAGATTGTATACCGCATTCGTAACGACCTGATTGACCTCCTGGATGCGGCCGGCCGTCTCACTGCAGGAGCCTGCCAGGGATTTGATCTCCGCCGCAACCACTGCAAAGCCCTCTCCCGCTTCACCGGCGCGGGCGGCCTCTATGGAAGCGTTCAGAGCAATGAGATCGGTGGTGGAGGAGATCGTTACGATATCCTTTGTCAGCTTGGTCACCTGATCCACACTCCTGCTGTTTTCGATCGCCTCTTCCAGTACCTTCAGGATATCAGTGGCTTTCTTTCGGATCACTTCGGTGTTCGTCTGCGCCGCTGCCTCCATCTCATTCGCCCGGTTCTTCATTGCGGCGGAATACTCCGTGATGGCGCTGCATTCTTCCGCCATATCACGGACTTCCTCGCTGATACCTGCAACGCTGCCGTTGATATTCGCCGCATTCTTTGCCACCTTTTGGATCGCCATGGACAGGGATCCCGCGAGAGAAGAAAGTTTCCCGGCGCTTTTTCCCGATGTGCGGGTGTGCTTCAGCACCTCCCCTGTGACCTCATCCAGCTTCTTTGAGCTTTCCTGAAGAGTATCCACCGTCCCCTTGATCGGTGTTATCACATATTTTTTAATGATCCGGATGGCTGCAAATACCAGGAACAGGCATGTTACGACAGATGCCACGGCGATGATCAGTGATACGATATAAACAGTCAGAAGCCTTTGCCTCGCCTTGGCCGTCCTTTCACTTACCGCCCCATACAGCTCGTCAATATTATCTTCCATGGCGGCGCCGAAGCTTGCAACGTCACCATTGGCATAAGCATAGGCATCCTGCGTCTTGCTGTCCGCACTGGCACACACGAGATAGACCAGCGCATGCTGAAAGGAATCATAGTTTTCCAAAAGCTGCGCATAGATTTCTTCATCCTCCTCCGTGACGAAGTCTTCATATTCCTTTAAATAGGCTTCCAGTATCTTTTCTTCCTCTTTGATCTGCGCCACAACGGTGATCATGGTATGATAGTCCGTTGCAACAATATGGGACAGCGCCATCTTGTGGATATTTGTGGTGGTATAACGGATATTCTGCAGTGTTTCCGAACCTATCATATAGTTATCCACGATATTCGACGCATTGGAATTTACATTGTTGATCCCGAATACCGACAGGGCATTTGAGATCAATGCCACAACTCCCAGAAGGATGATGGGAAGTATCAGACGCTGTTGTATGGTAAATCGCTTCTTCATCTTACATTAACAAATCCTTTCCACATATCTCTATCTTGCAGAAACGCCTTCCGCCATCTCATCCAGCTGCTCCTGTATGTTCTGACCGGAAGGATTCCCCTCCGCCATGTTCCCTGCAAATTCTGCAACCGGATCCCAGAACTTACCGCCTATCCGCTGAAGCTGGGAGAATTCGGACTGTTCCAGGAGCGCGGCGATGGCCGGCGACTGCCGGATCACTGCGGAATCCGCCACCGCGGTATTGGACGGCCCCTGCCCCCGCATTTCGAAACGGAGACGCTGATTCTCCTCATTTGTGATCCATTCGGCAAGCCTGGCTGCCCACTCCGGATATTCGGAATAGGCATTTACACCGATCAGTTTGCAGCCGGAAAAGGAAGCCATCTGCACCTGACTGCCCCGGCAGCTGTAAGTGGGCAGTTTGGCCGCCCCGGTATTCTCGCCCCAGGCCTCCTTTATCGCCACGGCATTCCATACACCGCTGACACCTGCGATCACGGAGCCGTCCTTTACTCCCTGCAGGAATTCTTCATCCGTGCGGCTGGCAAAGCCCGGACTCTCCGCAATCCGGAGCATTGCCCCTGCCACATCGATCCCCCGTATATCGCCATCGGTCCGATTCCAAGTACAGTAGTTCGTGATCCCGTCATCGTTCAGCCCCACCTGCATCCCGGTATTCCCAAAGAAAGAATAGACATACCATGCCGAGGACCAGTCCATGGTAAATAATTTGCCGCCTGACGCCGCAGCGTCCAGTATGCCGTCCAGAGTCTCTGCCTGTTCTTCCGTGATGTATTGCCTGTTGTAATATAAGAAATATCCGTTGTCTGCAGTCAGCGGATATGCATAGAGCTGATCATTTACCGTGGCTGCCTCTACCGTGCTCTTCAGATTTCTGTCCCTGATCTCATCCGCATTCTCAATGGGATCCAACGCACCGGCTGCCGCCAGAGCATTTAACTGGTCGTCCGCAAAGGTAAATACATCGGCTCCCTCTTCCAGGCCGCCGATCAAAGCATCCTTGCACTGGGCTTCTCCCTGTGCCTCAAATGAAATCCGAAAATCCGCCTGCCCCTGATAGTGTGTCTCAAAGCTTTGGATGACCCGCTCCATCAGCTCCCTGTCCTCCTCGGCACCCCAGACGACCAGCTCAACTTTCGGGGTCTCTGTAATCGCCGGGGCTGTTTTCTCCGTCTGTCCGCACCCCGTAATCGCCACGGTACACAGTGCCCCCAGAAACAATCCGCATATTTTCTTTCCCATATGTATTCCGTCCTTAATATTCCCGTTTTAGAAAGTCCCTGCTTCACATACAGCCGGTTTTACGATCTCCCACAGAAGTTCCAGCAGTTTGGAAACATCGATGGGTTTTGCAATATGACCGTTCATTCCGGCTTCCAATGCCGCCTTTTTATCTTCCGAAAAGGCGTTGGCTGTCATGGCAATAATCGGGATACCGGCAATATCCGGATCCTCCAGCGCCCGGATCTGTTTTGTGGCTTCATAACCGTCCATAACCGGCATCTGGATATCCATCAAAATCAGATCATACCGGCCGGGCTCCGCCTCCTTCATCCGCTCCACCGCAACGGAGCCGTCATCCACAACATCCACGGCAAAGCCGGCCTCCTGGAGAATGGCCACGGCAATCTCCTTGTTCAGTTCATTATCCTCCACCAGAAGGATCTTCTTTCCATGGAAGGAAAACGCCTCCTGCGAAGCTTCTTCCGCATCTTTGACAGCAAACGGCGACTCCAGAGCCTCTCTGAGCTCCGATAAAAAGATCGGTTTGGAGCAGAAAGCCGTGACCCCTGCATTTCTTGCCTCTTCTTCAATATCTGACCAGTCATAGGCTGTGAGAATGATAATGGGCGTATCTTCCCCGATCAGTCCGCGGATCCGTCTCACCACCTCGATCCCGTTCATATCCGGCATCAGCCAGTCTATGATATATACGGCATACTCGTCCTCCTGTTCCCCGGCAAGCTTTACCCGGAGCACCGCCTCCTTTCCGGATGTGGTCCAGTCCGGACGCATGCCGATGGAGGCAAGCATCTTAGTCACACTGGAACAGGTATTAAAATCATCATCTACCACCAGCGCCCGGACTCCCTGCAGCTCCGGTATCGTTTCCTGCCCTACCGGGCCGGAACAGGTCTTAAACTGCAGCGATACCGTAAAGGTGGTTCCTTTTCCCACCTCACTGTCCACAGAGACGGTACCGCCCATCATATCCACAATGTTCCTGGTGATCGCCATGCCCAGGCCGGTTCCCTGGATTCCGCTGACCGTGCTCGTTCTCTCACGCTCAAAAGGTTCAAAGACATTCTTTAAAAATTCCGGACTCATTCCGATTCCCGTGTCCTTCACCTGAAATTCATAAGCGGCGTAGCCTTCCGATGCATTTCTCTTCTGCAGGATCCGGACGCTTACCATACCGCCCGGTTTTGTAAACTTCATGGCATTGCTCAACAGATTCAGCAGGACCTGATTCAGCCTGAGCCTGTCGCACATAACATGCTCGTTTACCACATCCACCGTGTCAATATAGAAATCCAGCTGCTTTGACATGACATCCGCCTGTACAATAGTCTTTAAGTCATGCAGTATCTCCGGAAGAGAGCATTCCTTTTCCTCAATTTTCACCTTTCCGCTTTCTATGCGGCTCATATCCAGCACATCATTGATCAGGCTCAGCAGATGATTGCCGGAGGTGGCGATCTTGGTCAGATAGTCCCGCACCTGTTCCGTATTGTCGATATGGGCGGCGGCAAGCGACGTAAAGCCTATGATGGCGTTCATTGGCGTCCGGATATCATGAGACATATTGT
>JAIEKC010000122.1:0-5951 GCA_029064505.1 Acetatifactor sp. | reverse complement strand
TCTCGCGGGCTCGCAGATGTCTATAATAGACAGCGGCGGACACTGCCGCATTTGCCCCATCCCCCACAGCCGTCACGATTTGTCGTATGGGCTTCCTGCGGATGTCCCCTGCCGCATACAGACCCGGCACATTGGTGACACAATCCTCTCCCGCCAGAACATAGCCGCTCTCATCACAGCGGACCAGATCCCGGATCAATTCCGTATCAGGCCGTATCCCTACTGCCACAAAAATACCGTTCACCGCCAGATCGGATACTTCTTCCGTCTTCAGATTCCTGATCCGCAGATTTTCCACACTGTCCTCGCCCTGAATTTCCGTCACCACATGACTGTAAAGAAATTCCACATTAGGCAGGGCTTTCAGCTCCTGCTGCAGCACCTGAGCCCCCCGCAGCTCATCCCTCCGATGGATCAGATACACCTTTTCACAGGTTCTCGCCAGATAAATGGCATCCTCTAAGGCCACGTCCCCGCCGCCCGCTACAGCCACCGTCTTTCCCCGGAAGAAAGCGCCGTCACAGGTAGCGCAGTAGGACACACCCATGCCTGTCAGCTCTTCTTCTCCGGGTACGCTCAGCCGGGCATGCTCCGCACCGGAAGCAAAGATCACCGTCTTAGCCTCCAGCGTGTCTCCCTCCACGGTAACCAGCTTTTTATCGCCCTGATCCTCTATGGCTGTGACTCTGCCTTCCCGGAATTCCACCCCGAGCCTGTCCGCATGGGCACGAAACTGCATTCCCATATCAAAACCGTTCATGCCGGGCATTCCCAGATAGTTATCCACCTCATAAGTATTCAGCACCTGTCCGCCGCTCATGGGCGCTTTCTCCACCACCAGCAGATCAAGCCCCGCCCGCTTGCCATATACTGCCGCAGACAGTCCCGCGGGACCGGAGCCGATAATGATCAAATCATACATATTGAATTCTCCTGTTACGTTTTGCTATTAGCTCTCCCCCATTGTCCCCTCATATATTCCGGAGTGTGTCCGAAAATGCTATCCTCGGGATATGCGTCACACTTTGCGGGATTCAGGACCCGATTGGGGAGACGCAGTGGAACAATCATGTTTAGTTTAACAGTTTTGGAATGGAAAAGCAAGGCGGAGAATGTTATAATGGTACAGGGCGTGCAAACCGGGGAAATGCTTTTCCAACACACTCCCGTACTCCATCCGGTCAGAAAGGAAAATTATGACTTCAATATCCAACGAACGCAAAACAGCCCTCATCACAGGCGCCTCCAGAGGAATCGGAAAATCCACCGCGGAAGCCTTCGCCCGGAAGGGATATGACCTGTTCCTGACCTGCCATAATTCCATGGCTGAGCTGGAAACCCTGGCCCGCAGACTGGGTGCGGAATACCATGTTTCCTGTACCCCTATCCGCGCCGACATGGGAATTTACGGGGATGTGGAAAAGCTCTTTTCTCACATAGACACCCTGGACGTACTGGTAAACAATGCCGGGATCGCCCACCTGGGCCTGCTCTCCGATATGACGGAAGCGCAATGGCACAGAGTGATCTCCGTGAATCTGGATGCCTGCTTCTACACCTGTAAGCATGCCATTCCCCTTATGCTGCAAAAGCACCGGGGCAGGATCATCAATGTTTCCTCCGTATGGGGTAACGTGGGCGCATCCATGGAAACAGCCTACTCCGCCTCCAAGGGCGGGGTCAACAGCTTCACCAGGGCCCTGGCCAAGGAGCTTGCCCCCAGCAACATACAGGTCAATGCCATCGCCTGCGGCGTCATGGAAACTTCCATGAACCATTGTCTCTCACCGGAGGATATGGAGGCCCTGAAAGAGGAAATACCCGCTGACCGCCTGGGGGATCCCATGGAAGCCGCAAAGCTGATCCTGCAGATTGCGGAAGCCCCCGAATACATGACGGGACAGATCATAACAATAGATGGCGGATGGTATTGATCCCTCCGCCATCTGCAGATCCTTTGGTCGGATGCCCTGCCTGAATTATCATCTTCTTTCTGCGGGCACAGTTGAATTCTCCGACAACTTCCAACTACCGCAAAGACACCCCGTAACCCGGGTCCGGGACGTATCTCTCAGCTCAGCTTCTCCCGCTCTTCCTGGGCGATCGCCCTGACATCCGCGTCCGATACCAGCGAATCCACAATCTTCTGCATCTCCTGCTTGGATTTCGCATCCTTGCAGCGCATGATCAGATGCTCCCTCTCCGTCTCCGTGAGAGACGCATAGCTCTTCATGGCATCTTCATTCGCAGCCAGAGCAAAACCGAAACCAAGCGGCATATCTGTCATCCCCAGCGTCCCTGACGCCAGTCCGCCCGTATTATTGATATCCATACTGCACATACTCCTTTCTGTTCCATTGCGTCCATCGCGCCTGTTGCGTTCCACGGCAATTGCCCCGCATCCGTCCGGATCATGCCTTTACCGGCCGAATCACTTCCGCCGCCCGAGCGCCTGTAACTTCATGGGCTCTCACAATTGCACCATTCCCACAGATGCCGTTCACAACCGCTGTTTGCCGCAAATTTTCACAGGTATATCAGATCACAGGCTTCCGACCGCCATGCAGGCATGACAGCCGGTCGCTCATATCGACCTGCCTGATGCATCGAATTTGACTGATTCAATGTAATGGATAGTATGTGCAGAAATTTCAGCCAATATCCGGCTGATCCGCTAAGGTTATCGTCTCGGATACCTTACCGTCCGTCTCAAACAAAATAATCTCATTCAAGCCTCTTTTCAGTAAAGGAGCGGGAATATATAATCTCTTCTGGGGCCCGATCTCCCAGAATCTTCCAATATGAAATCCGTTCACAAAAGCGCAGCCCTTTCCCCATCCCGCAAAATCAAGAAAGGTATCCGCAGTCTCCTCCGCCTCGAACGCAAAACGATGGAAAGAGGGCGTTCCCGCAACATAAGGACGCTCAAAGTCCACACGTTCCATGTGATCCAGCGGCAGAGGATACTGCTGCCAGTGATTGTGCATATGACCGTTGATCTGGACGCACTGTCCGATCCCCTTTCTCTGATGCTCCATGCGTGGACCGAAATTCACACGTCCCATATTCTCCACCAGAATATCCAGACGGTCTCCCTTATCGGTAGGGTATTTCGGCTCATGCTCTTCCAGAAGCTCCCTGTCGTACAGTGTCAGCACCGGCTTATCCTCCACCCAGATATTGGCCCGGTCATTTGCCTCCCACAGTCTGATCTTATCCAGATTCTCCTCCGTATCCAGACTGGAGCGATAGAGAATATATCCGTAATTCTGCCCCAGACACTCCATGGACTGAGGGTACACGCTTTCCTTACAGCTGCTCAGATTATCCAGATTGGAGAACAGACCTGTCTTCGCCTGTACGGTCAACGTTCCATAAGCTTTTCTCTTGATATCCGTGGTGAATTTTACATCGGGAAGATCCGTATACTTTCCGATAACCTCCCGGTATCTGCGGTACTTTTCCGTGATCTGCCCATCCTCCGTGAGCACCCCGTCGTAATCATAGGAGGTCACATCCGGTGTCAATACGTCATAATAATTGGAGCCGTTCATAAAACCGAAATTCGTTCCGCCCTCAAACATATAGATATTGACATGTCCGAGCTCCAGCATCCTGTCCAGGTCTTTGACGCTTTCCTCCAGATTCCCACGCATGTGTCCGCCGTTTCCCCAGTGGTCGAACCATCCCACCCAGAATTCCGTGCACATAAGAGGTCCGCCATCCGTATACTTCTCCAGTACCGCGAACCGCTCCTCTGTCCGGGAACCGAAATTTCCCGTGGGCAGAGCATCTTCCAGTTTTCCGCCGTTGAAGCTTTCCGGATAGGGACCGTCAGAAGTGACCAGCGGCACATTGACACCGTTTTCCACCATCAGCCTGCGGATTTCCCGCAAATAATCCTTATCATTTGCGTAATAACCGTACTCGTTCTCCACCTGCATCAGGATCACGGGGCCGCCTTCAGTAAACTGCCACGATGTGATCCTCGGCATGAGCACCTTATAGTAGGCCGCCACATGCCTCAAAAAGGGCTCATAACAGATCCGCAGCCGCATGCCGTCCTCCCGCAGCAGCCACGCGGGCAGCCCTCCGAATTCCCACTCTGCGCATATATAGGGGGAGGGTCTGATAATGACATACAGCCCCAGCTCCTGCGCCAGACGGATAAAGTGCTCCACATCCAAAATACCGTCAAAGCAAAAACTTCCCGGCTCAGGCTCGTGGAGATTCCAGGGAATGTATGTTTCCACCGTATTACACCCCATGGCCTTCAGCTTCTCCAGACGATCCTGCCAGTACTCCGGCACTGTCCTGAAATAATGAAAAGCGCCTGAAATAATCTTGAACGGATTTCCGTTTATATAGAAAGTGTCCCTGATCTCAACTGTACCCATTTTATCACCATACTTTCTGTTCAATCATCACCATACGGCAGTTTGTTCGTAACAGTTCAGTGACCCGTCTGAACTGTTACGTTGGTTCCGCGTCATCCGGATCCTCTTCGGCAAAGTCATTGACAGCCGTTGGGAGGTCCCCGAATGCTCTGATCACAGCTTCAGCGGATGCCGCTGTTCATTTTACCGCCATCTTGTGACAGATCAAATGCTTCCTGCGGTAATTTCCTCCGCCTCTTCCAGGCTGCCGTAACCATACATTTTTACATTGTTCAGCATAATGTCGTAGGCAAGATTCTTATGTTTACCGGCATAGTCCACAATATATCTGCCGTACAGTTCCAGCATTTTATCGGAATAGGTTCCCAGCTCTCCCCGCAGATAAGTCTCATAGGAGGTGTCAAAGGGATTGTCCTCAGCGGTATGGATACTGCGGGCGTTGTTCGCAAGAGCAGGATACTCTGCGGCAAATTCCTCCATCCATCCCACCTGCATATCACAGATCTGTTCAATGATGCTGCGCTTCTCCTCCGTCAGTTCCGGGAAATGATCCTTGATCTCCTCGTATTTTTCCGGTGCCGTGCTGGCCATCATACGGCCGTATTTTTCTTCGATCAGATTATGCCCCCGGGTATATTCCCTGTGAAAATCATAGAGGTACTGCATCAGCATGGTTCTGTTCCAGGTCTGGTATTGGCTCTTTCTCATGATTGAAAAAGTAAACCAGTCATTCTGGCAGCTGGCGCGTCCTCCCTCATTGTGAACCTTGTCAAAAGCCTCAAACTCCAGCTTCGCAATCTCCTCCACCAGTTCCTGATCGGATTTCACTGCCAGTGACGCCTTATATACCAGTTCCTCGCTGTGGGCATCCAGATAAGATTCAATGTCGCTGATAATATTCAGACCATACATCTCCCCGGCAAAGAATTCTCCCACCCGCTCTATCGCTTCCCGGATTCCGTTATCCCGCCGGCTGACACTCTCCTGACAGTCGCCGTTGTCCTGCCGGCTGACACTCTCCTGACAGTCGCCGTTGTCCTGCCGGCTGACGCTCTCCTGACGGCAATTGCCATCCTGCCGGCCATTTATCGCCTGCATCAACTGCTGTAATAAGAGAGAAAGCTCCCTCCCCGCCTCCGTTTCCTCCAGACTCCTTCGCAGCCATTTATCGTGGAGAGGATAGCGGTTCTCAATGTAATGCTGCAACCTCATGGCATAACAGATGCCCTTCCACACCATGATCTGAGCCGTCAGGTCATCTCCCCGGCCTTTCATCCTCGTATAATTATATTGCGCAGCCTGCGCAAACTTCGCGGCGTTCTCCGCGATCTTCAACAGACGTATCTTCTCAGTGTACCCCTGTAGCAGCTTATTTCGGAAAGCGGTAAAACTCCCCTCCGCATCACAGAAGATTTCCCCGTTCACAGCCGCCGCCAGAGAACTGTCAAGGACCGAGCTCCAGTCAATATCCTCATAACTTTTTGCCCCTGTCAGCTCACCGTAATATTCCGAAATGACTATCACGCCGCGCCGGTTCTTGCCATTGACGTGAGG
>JAIEKC010000121.1:0-5693 GCA_029064505.1 Acetatifactor sp. | reverse complement strand
TTCCAGATCAATTCCCAGGATTTCAAAACCCATGGCAAGAGGCGCCTGATATTCCAGCTTTTCCGGGGTGGCTGCCAGACACTGCATCAACTCTCTGAGAACGGCCTGAGGGCTTTCCGACTGCGTCCGGTAACTATGCATCTCCACTTTCATCGCGGATTTACTGATATAAAAAACCTGATACTCCGTCCCTTCCGGAACGTCCTCCCTGCCGCAGCCCGACACCGTGAGCAGGAACAGTATCCCCCCTATCAGACATAATATTTTTTTCAAATTCCAACCTCCATGATCCCGCCCTGCGAAATCTCTCACGTCGTAATATAAGTCAAAGGAATTCTGACCGTAAAACAGGAACCTTCTCCTTCCACACTGGTGGCCGTAATAGAACCCCGGTGCATCAGCACGGCACTTTTGGTGATAGCCAGTCCCAGCCCTGTACCCCCGATCTCCCTGGAGTGGGATTTGTCCACTCTGTAGAATCTTTCATAGATATGCGGCAGCTCCTCCTCCGGTATTCCCAGTCCCGAATCGCTGACCCGGAAAGTAAAGAACTGATGATCGGCATCCAGCTCCACTTTCACCCATCCGTGCTCTTTATTGTATTTGATCGAATTCTCCACAAGGTTTGTCATCACAAGCGTCATCTTAACCTCGTCCACCTCCGCCATCACGGGGCGCATACTCTCAAATACAACCTCCACATCCCGCTTCCGGGCAATGGGACGCAGACGTTTCAGGATCAGCTCTGTCAGATCATTGATGTTCAGAGATACAATATTGAGCACCTGAACCTTTTTGTCCATCTTCACCAGCGCCAGAAGGTCTGTAATGATCCTGTTTTCCCTGTCGATCTCGGATACGATATCTTCCATAAATTCCCGGTAGAGCTCCGCCGGTGCATTCTCCTGCATCAGAAGGGAATCCGCCAGCACCTTGATGGAAGCCATGGGCGTCTTTAACTCATGGGACACATTTGCCACAAATTCCTGTCTGGAAGCATCCAGAACCCTCATCTGCTTCAGCAGCTGGTTGAAGGCATCTACAATATGGGTCGTCTCCGTATAATCCGGCACAGAGATCGCCTCGTCTCTGTAACCCGCCTTTATCTCATTGATGGCGTCCGTAACACGCGCAAGGGGTCTGGTCAATACAGCGGACAAAACGAGAGCCAAAGCCACAATTATAACGATCATGAGCTGTTCAATCACCATGGATTTGCGATTTAAGCTCTCCATGGTCTCCACGATGGAGTTATTGGAGATGCTGGTCAGCATAACACCCACTATCTTGCCGCTGCTCTTCCCTTCCACATCCACGGAAGAGTTATCTACAATAGGCGTGGTCATCTCTATATAACCGTGCTCCTGATCGTAATTGTAAGTATTCTCTCCGCGAAGACACCGGATCACTTCCTCTGAAATGATCGTCTTTCCCTCACTGATACCGTAAGTATCCTTTATCACCTTTAAACTGGAATCTATGATCATGACCCGGCCCTCGTAAAGGTTGGAGATCATCTCCAGCTCCGCATCGATGACCGCTCTGGAATTGCGGTACGTCGTCTCTTCCGATTTATAGGTGACCAGATAATTATTATTGAGAAGGTGGTTACTTACCACCAGCAACTGGTTTTGGACGGTGGAGATCCTGTTATCCACCGCATGTTCCTCGTAGTTGTTCACAATGGCACTGCGCATGAAAATGCTGGGTATGATTCCCACGATCAGTATGATCACGAAGATACGTACCTTTAAACTGCGCAGAGACAAAAGATCCTTCAGCTCACCAAATATTTTCGCAACCATCTTCTCTCCCATATTGCCCTAGTGCTCCATCCGGTCAGGAATTGAACTTGTGGGCTGCACTGTCATATTTCGTCCGGTCATGCATTCTGAAAGTAGTACCCCACGCCCCACTTTGTATGTACATATCTGGGCTCACTGGGATTCTGCTCCACCTTCTCACGCAGGCGGCGGATATGTACATCCACCGTCCGGACATCCCCCGGATAATCGGCTCCCCAGACGATCTGAAGCAGACTCTCCCTGCTGTACACCTTATTGGGATTCAGCATCAAAAGCTCCAGCACCTCAAACTCCTTTGCCGTCAGCCCGATCTCCTGACCGGAAATATAAGCCCTCCTGCCCTCACAGTCCAGACGCATCTCTCCGCTCTCAATGACCTTCGGCGCCTCACCGGTGACACGCTTCGGCTCTATCCTGCGCATGATCGCCTTGATCCGCGCTTTCACCTCCAGAATATTAAAGGGCTTTGTGATATAATCATCCGCCCCGTATTCCAGACCGAGAATCTTGTCCATGTCATCGCCCCTTGCCGTCAGCATGATGATCGGCACATTGGAAAATTCCCTGATCTGCTGGCAGACTTCAAAGCCGGTCAGCTTGGGCAGCATGACATCCAACAGGATAATGTCATATTGATTATTTCGTACATATTCCAGCGCTTCCTCACCGTCATATGCACAGTCCACCTGCATATCGTCCTGCTCCAGACTGAAGCGGATCCCCTTTACGATCAGTTTCTCATCATCTACCACCAACGCTCTTTTTCCTGCCATTTTAGCTTTCCTCTCCCACTCTCTGCTTTTACATTCTTTCCGGTATTTTGTACCGCTCACTATTCCCCTCGGTCAGCATGGGAAACGGCTTTCAGGTCTGTCGTTTAATGACGCGGGTCTCTCCGGAGCGCATCAATACACCCGGGCTCTTCCTCACGAAAACCGATGTCCGCTCTCTGTCCTCTGAGGACAACGTCACATCCCGGTTCTTCCACACAGCTGACCATTATCTAATTGACTGTTATCTTATCGCTTATCCTGTTGTATACACTCTCCTTGATCCCTGTCACCTGCATGATGTCCTCACAGGCCGCAAAGCCTCCGTGGGACTCCCTGTACGCAATAATATCCGCCGCCCTGGCTTCACCGATCCCGGGAAGCGTGCACAACTGCGCGATATCTGCGGTATTGATATTTACCAGTCCCGCTGCTGATGCCTCCTCCCGGGCCGCCTGTACCATATATTCTTCGCAGGTTGGAAAGTATAATTTTTCCCCATCGGATATTTTAGCCGCCAGGTTCACCGCTTCCTCCGCCGCTTCCGCGGCAAAGCCTCCCGCTGCTTCCAATGCGTCCGCCGCCCTGCTGCCCTGGGGCAGAAAGACCACGCCGGGAGATTCCACAGCCCCGCAGACATAGACGCAAATTTCCTGTGCGGTGTCCCCTGCCTGTGGAATCTGCCCCGCTTCCGGTGACCGGAAGGCTCCGGACTCCTCCGTTCCCTGCCGCCCGGAGGACAAAGCATCCTGCTGTCCGCCCTCCGTCCCCTGCCATCCGGTCAGCAGAGCTTCCTGTTCCGCCTCCTGCTGTCCGATCAGTAAGACTTCCTGTTCTGTTCCGCTGCAGGCAGAACAGCCCATCACGAAAACAAGACTGCACACAGCAGCCATCCTTTTATTTTTTCTCATCATAGCCCCTTTCTGATGTACGGCTCTATGGCTCCACAGCGATAGCTCCACCGCAGGCGGAGGCTTCCGCATTCATTTGCCGCCATATCGTCATCCCAAAGGGCTGCCTCTCTATGCTGATGTATTTTATTGTAAAGGAATCATGGTCTTTTTACAAGAACTATTTCCACTTAAAGATCACAATTCCCACAATAGCAACTGCCATGCCCACTGCCTTTCTCCACTCCCAGGGCTGCTTCTCCACGCCGAACCATCCCAGCAGCTCAATCACATAGGCTACGGTCAACTGTGCCACCACGATCAGCATCACCGCTTTCGCAGGCCCCAGCATATCCATACTCTTAATCACCGTATAAGTGATAAAGGCTCCGATGGCACCTCCCAGGAGCATATACTTGGGCTGCACCTGAAATACATTCAGCAGATTACTTCTGTCCGCGCATACCCATGCCCCCAGACAGACCATCAACGCCGTCAGCTGCACAAATGCGCTTGCCGCCCATATGCCGGAAGCTTTTGTCACCTGTGTGTTAAATACCCCCTGTACACTCATAAGCGCACCGGATATCAATGCAATGAAAAAACCAATCATAGAACACCTCCTGTTTTTATAATAGAAGTGTATCCTATGATTGGTAAATTATGCGTCCTGTGTATTACTGTACCGCCCCCACCTGGGATACGATCTGGTTCGAAAGTTCCTCTACCAGCGCAGTGACATCCGCCCCATTCCACACGCTGGAAAACAGTCTCTCCAGCTGCAGCCAGAAATTTCCCGTCTCCATCATCTTGGGCAGGGGAACGCTCTCACCGTACTCCAGCATGAATACCTGCAATGCTCCGTTCTGCATGTCCGCGTTTCTGTTGGCGGACACCTTGCCGCTTCTCTCGTACAGGGAATCCGCACATTCTGTCACAAGGTATGCCGCAAAACGGTTCGCCAGCTCCTTGTTCTCCGAATAGCCGTTCACCGCCACCGCTTTCGTTACCGACATGGAACGGCTCTGCAGTTCCGGACTGACATCAGGCATCATGGCAATCCCGTAGTCAAATGCAAGCTCCCCGCTCTCCTTCGCCGCCGCCAGGCGCGCTGCCGCATCCGTAGTGACAATGGTAAAGACTGTCTTTCCGTCTATAAAATCCTGCAGCACGGAATCATATGTCACCGTGTCAGATTCGATAAAGAAAAACTGGTTCAGTGCTTTATAGACCTCCAGGCACTGGATCGTCTCCGGATTATTGATGTCGATCTGTCTCTTGTCATCTCCCGCATCACCGCCTACGATCATATAATTTCCAACGATCCAGTAATTATAGAAAATATCCGTCACGTCCCATTTCAGGACACCGTCCACACCTTCGGGCACGTCAAAGGTATTGGCAATGTTCAGGATATCGTCTACCGTGGCGGGAATCGCATTCTGGAAATACTCTTCCGTCAGCGCCGCAAGCTCCGTCTCATCCACAGGTATTCCGCTCTCGTTTTCCGCGGAAGCCAGCTCCTCCCCTGCGTTGAGCAGGTCCTTCTGGGCAATCTGCGCCGCCCACTCGGCAAGGTACGTCTCATTATAGGCCAATGCGCTTGTCTCGTAGGAGAGCGGATATGCCACTGTCCGGTCCCGGTATTCTACCGCAGACAGAGCGGCAGCAGGAAAATTCGCCTCGCTGCAGACGGCTCCCTCATCTCTGATCTCCTCCGCCAGCCCCGCCAGATATGCCTTTTCCAGTGAGTCATTATTGATGATATATGCATCCGGTACCTGGTCGGAATGGAGGGATGCCTGATTCAACGCCTCCAGATATTCACTGTCCGACGTCAATATCGGTATGACCCTGACATCCTCCTGTTCTCCGAAGGTAACGGCGGCGTTGTTGATAAAATTCGTCATGGCGTCATCCGTATAATAAAAGTAGATCGTATCCGTCTTCTCAAACCACAAATGCGGCCTGCCCGCATCCTCTTCCTCCACTGTCCGCATCTCCAAAGTACTTCCGTAAAAAAGTGCGGCAGCCATAGCCACTACAGCTGCCACTGAAATAAATTTCTTATTTAACCACATACATTACCTCAACCGCACTAACCGATAAATCTCCCTCTGACAGCGCCATTTCACACCGATTCCCATGCGTCCGCTTGGGCGGACGGTTCTTCTCACTCCTGCCCCATCTGCCTGCTTTGACGGCAGTTCTTCTCACGTGCGAGGCTT
>JAIEKC010000120.1:0-1797 GCA_029064505.1 Acetatifactor sp. | reverse complement strand
GTCAGGCAGTATCTCCCTGACGCGCTCATCCCCCCGAAGCTCCACCTTCTTCGGCGCAAGGATTTCCGCCAGTTTGGGCAGAAAGGCTTCCCGGATGTCCTTGTGTACCACCAGGGACTCGCAGGCATTACATACCCCGATCCGTTGTGTCTTGGCATTATATACGATCTGTGCCGCCATATTTAGATCGGCCGCCCTGTCCACATAGACATGACAATTTCCCGTACCGGTCTCGATCACCGGTATGATACTGTTTTCCACCACGCTGCGGATCAGTCCCGCACTCCCTCTGGGGATCAGCAGATCCACATACTGTTTCAGCTTCATAAATTCCACCGTGACGCTGCGGTCCGTATCCCCGATCAGCTGCAGGACATCTGCCGGAATGCCGCTCTCTTCCAATGCCTCCCTGAGCACTTTCACAATGGCAAGATTGGAATGGATGGCATCGCTGCCCCCCTTTAAGATCACGGCATTGCCTGTCTTGAAGCATAATCCGAAGGCATCCGCCGTTACATTGGGTCTTGCCTCATAGATGATGCCGATGACCCCCATGGGCACGCGCACCTTCTTCAAATGCATGCCGTTGGGACGATCAAATTCCTCCAACACTTCGCCGATACAGTCAGGCAGCTCCGCCACCTGCTGCAGTCCCTCCGCCATGGCACGGATCCTGTCCTCCGTCAGCTTCAGACGATCCTGCAAGCCTTCCTTCATACCGTTCTTTTGGGCCGCTTCCATGTCTTTCCGATTAGCTGCCAGAATTTCCTCACAACGGCCGCACAGTGCATCGGCAGCTCTGAGCAGCGCCCTGTTCTTTTCTTCCGTGGTCAGCCGATTCAGCAGCGCCTTAGTAGCTGCCGCACGCTGTCCCATATTTTGTAAATCCGTCATACCTGTTCCTCCCATCTCCTATGCCAAATTAGTTTGCACCACTTTACAGGTCTTTTCAAAAAATATCATACAGGACTTTCTGATGTATAATGAGTTTGCAACAACCATTACAGAGGAAAGTGACCCTGAACCGGACAGGGAGTGGCCGCATGCAGTTTATTCCTGCTATTGTGCCGTATACCTCACATCATACTCTCATAAATACATATTATTTATACACAAATAATATGCTGTGGTCTGATATCTGTCTCTTCTGCCGGAAGCACATCCAGCAACTGACACTGATAGCCTACTGCAATAGAACGCGACTGCATTTCAGGATTATCTGCCAGAAATCTGTCATAAAAGCCCTTGCCATAACCAATACGGTTTCGGTACCTGTCGAATGCCACTCCCGGCATCAGGAGTAAAGTCTTTTCTGTAGCTTGTTTTCCACTTTGAAAGCTTTCCGTATCTCCTCCAGGCTCCAGGATTCCCTTATACCCCTGTATTAACCCGGATAAATCATTAATGCGGTAGAAAGTCATGTTTTCACCTTCCACCTTGGGCAAAAAAACCCTTTTTCCCACGGATAATGCTTCTTGCATCAATTCCCTCATGCTGATTTCACTGCCATAATCCATATAGCAGAGAATCACCTCCGACGTATAATACCATCGATGTGCCAGAATCCGCTTCCTCAGTAAGGAAGCTGCCCTGTTACGCTCTTCTTCGGTGAGAGCATTTCGTATTTTTATCATTCTACTACGGATTTCAGATTTTGTCTCTATAATGGTATCCATATTTTGTACGTTCCTATCCAATACCCTTTTTCAAACACACTCTATCAAATTATATTATTTCCATCCGTTCTCATTGCTGCCTGTTTCATAACTCCATGGGGAAATGTGCGGATACTTATCA
>JAIEKC010000012.1:0-2177 GCA_029064505.1 Acetatifactor sp. | reverse complement strand
CCACCGCAGTCACCACCTGACGACCATTTGGGGTATATGCGGGATTCTCCATGATATCAGGCTGACCATCCCTGCCGTCATCCAATCCACCGCCAATAGAACCGTCAACAGGATTGTCCGCCGCACTGTCTTCCCTCTCCCTGCTTTCCATATATCGGCTGACCGGATCGCCCGCCGTACTGTTCTGTCCCTCCCCGCTGCCATCTGACACGCAGCCTGTTATAAGGAAACAGACCAGATTTATGACTAAAAAAGAACTGAAACATTTCCATACAACTTCTTTTTTCATATTGTATTCTCCATTTCGCTTCCGGTCATAATTTCGGCCGCTTACGGCAATTGCTCCACACTTGCCTGAACAATATCTCTGCCACGGAGCTGCATCTTGCGGCACTTGACATTTTCCTTTGCGGACATATGGACTTATTATACCATGATCACCGCAAATTACGGGCAGATAGACTTATTATACCACACAAAAACACTTGAGAATAGGGAAATCCTCTGTGACAAGAACCACAGGAAACACCTCTCACTTCATCCGTTCACCGACATACATACTGACGCGGTTCTGGATGATGTCAGCCACAGTGACCGCATCTTTATTCCCTCCGAAATAGGCCCCGGCCTCCTCCATGATGATATCCAGTATACCGGAATCGCTGCTGTAGCTGCGGTGGGTGTTCTCGATAATGCTGCGGTAGGTTTCCGCGTCTTCCTCTGTGATGCAGGATAACTTTATTTCCTCCTCCGTCCCTTCAATTATAACTATAGACGTCTCCCATTTGATTTTTTCCTGCCTGCTGTCATCCACCGTCTCATACTCCACGGTCAGCGCGTCCTGTATCCTCTCCTCCGATACGGACCGCAGGAGGGGAATGCCCTGGACCTCTCTCTCTGCGTCCGCAGTAAGCCAACTCTTGATGCACTCCCATGCGGCTTCCGGATTGCCGCTGTTTTGGCATATGGAAAAGCATTCGCCCAGGGGTACTGCCACCCCGCCGCCCTGCTCCTTTTCTCCGTCCGCCACAGGATACCCCGGCCAAAGCATATCTGTGTCACCACCCCGAATTCTTTGGTATGCCACAGTCCAGGGATTGTCCAGCTGAACACGCTGCCAGAAAATCTTCCCGCTTCGCGTATAATCAAAAGCATTATAGTCTTCCGGCAGTACTAATTCTTCTGGAAAAGTATTGCAAAATTCCAGTAATTCCACGAATTGCGGAGTATCGAAATGACATTCCCCGCTACTCCAGTCTACAAAATTCCCCATACAGCCCTCGCATATAAACCAGAGCTGATATTCTTTCGTAAAATTAGTGGAAAACCTTTCCGCATGAGGACTGTTTTCGTAAGCATCCATCATCTCCCCTAGCTCCCAGCCTTCCGCGACCTCCCTGTCGGCTTCCAGTTCCTCCGCCTTTACACAGCCGGTATCCACCGTAAAGGAAACAGGAAGTACATACAGTCCTCCGCTCCTCTCAAATGCCTGCAGGATATTCTCATAATAGTCTCCCCTGCGGAAATCCGGATCCGCATCCATAAAGTCATACAGATTTTCCATAAGCCTGTCCGACGCCAGGGCCGGGGAATAGTTCACACTGCCCCATATCACCAGGTCAGGGCCTTTCCCGGATAAGACTTCAAGAGGCAGCTGTGTCTCCAGATTTTCAAATGAATTGGCACCGCCTCCATAACTTTTCATCTCAATAAAATAATCAGAACTGCTCTCATTATAGGCGATGATCCGATCCATCGTCTCACGGAATGGCGATACCACCACCGCCGTCAGCACCTGACGGCCATTAGAGTTATAGGCGGGATTTTCCATGATATCAGGCAGTTCATCTCCAGAACTACTGACGGAATCGTTCGCCGAATTAATTTCTCCTTCCCTGCTTTCCATATATCGACTGACCGGATCACCCGCTGCGCTGTTCTCTCCCTCCCCGCTGCCATCTGTTCCACAACCTGCCAAGAGGAAGGATATACATAACATCAGACAACTCTCTCTGATTCCTTTCATTTGAGACGGCTCCTTTCAACTTATTCTGCTATTCTGCCGGGCAGACACAGGGAAATTCCACCTGAACTGAAACAATCCAAGTGGAATGATATCTAAAGCACTCAGCCCTCACTTCATCCGCTCACCCACATACATGCTGACCCGGTTCTGG
>JAIEKC010000119.1:0-8387 GCA_029064505.1 Acetatifactor sp. | reverse complement strand
TTATTGACTTTTACACTTTAAACTGCTAAAATCAAAAGACAGTGCAGGGAAATCAAATGAACTGCTAATGTTATGCAAGAGGAGAAGAGGAGAAGAGGAGAAGAGGAGAACCATGAAAGAAATATCAAATTTAATTTCATACCGGCCTGACATAAAGGTGGTGGACGCTACATTGCGTGACGGGGGGCTGGTCAATGATTTCTATTTTACGGATGAATTCGCCAAAGCGCTGTATCTGGCAAATCTGCGTGCGGGTGTGGATTATATGGAGTTTGGTTACAAGTCCTCCAGGGAGATGTTCGATGTCAATAAATTCGGAAAATGGAAATTCTGTAAGGATGACGATATCAGGGCTATTGTGGGAGACAATGCCACCGACTTAAAGATTGCAGTCATGGCGGATGTGGGAAGATGTGATTACAAGACAGATATCATTGACCGGGCTGACAGCCCCATCGACCTGATCCGGGTGGCGACTTACCTGAATGCGATCCCTTCCGCAGTGGATATGATCGAAGATGCCGCGAGAAAAGGATATGAGGTGAGCTGCAATATCATGGCTGTTTCCAATTCACAGGAGGGCGACCTGAAAGCGGCACTGGAGATCCTGGCACAGACCTCTGTGGACGTGCTGTATATTGTGGACAGCTATGGGGCCATGTATCCGGAGCAGGTGGCGCGTCTGGCGGATCTCTATGTGAACATTGCCGTAAAATACGGCAAAAAGGTAGGGATCCATGCGCACAACAACCAGCAGCTGGCCTTCGCAAATACCATTGAAGCGGTGGGGGACGGCGTGGACTGGCTGGATGCCACCTATTCCTCCATGGGGCGCGGCGCCGGCAATTGTGCCATGGAACTTCTGCTTGGTTTTCTGAGGAATCCCAAGTATAATGTATACCCTGCCATCCAGTTTATCGATTCTCATATGAATAAGCTGAAAGAGGACGGTGTGGTATGGGGATATGATCTGCAATATCTGGTGACCGGTCTTCTGAACCAGCATCCCAGAACGGCGATCCGGTTTACCAAGGACAAAAGAAAAGACTATGCTGAATTTTACAGGGAAGTAGTGGTTCAGGACGGAGATTGAAGAGCGGGCTGTTTCGCGGAAAGTTCGCAGAAAGAGGGGTGTCGCACTTATTTCGTGTGACACCCCTTCGTGTGAACCGGCATATTCGCGGATGATTAGAGACAGAGGTGTTATGATCCGGCGGGCATTCCTGCATGAACAGTCGGTTCACAGTGCCTGTGTCGGGCCATGTAAACCTGAGACAGGTGCATTCCGGGGCTGCTCATGGAGTTATCTGACCAGATTGTCTTCGTGGCGCCTGATCTCCACCCGGTAACATTCTCCTGTTTTGGAATCAAAATAAAAGGTGGTCCTGTATTGATTCCTTTTAGTCCGGTATACTAATTGATCGGCAGAATTGCTGTCTGCAGGTTCTCCGAAGAGAGCGATCAGCTCTTCTCTGGTCTTTCCGAAGAATTCCTCTCCCTCATAGGTGGCCTGAAGCCCTGTAAGGTTTCCGTCCTTATCCATGGACTTTGCAGAAATTTCAAACACTTCGCATTTGGCGTAAGGTGTCTTGCTGCTGGAACGGTTCAACAAAGAGACTCCGCCCATGGATATATTTTGGTCATTGCCCCAATAATAGGAAAGCATTTCCTTGAAGGAAGAGCCGGGCATGCTGTTGTCATTGTTGGACAGCCGGAAGCCCGCCTCGTTCAGGTCGGAAATCCTTAAGCTTGCCAGGTTCAGTTCCGTTCCGTTCAGTGCAAAAGCAGGCGGTTTGTCTTTGGACAATATGCTTATGACGAATGACAGGGCAATTACCCCTATGATACATCCTGCCGTAAAGAACGGTCTTTTCTTCTGTTTCATTTCATATACCTCTTTTCTGTGTTATGGTTATGTAAGATATTTGCCGGCAGCTGTGTTATGACGCAGCTTTTAAGACAGCAAGATTATACTCCGGAAAAAGGGATTTGTCCAGATGCGGATAAAATTGAGGAACCGTGAACGGAGTGAACCTGATGTAACAGGTCTTCGAATGGCAGGAGCCGTAATGTGGATTGCGTGGCTGCTGTACATCTTTTGCCAGGTTGATGCGGTTGGCACGAACAATGTGTGTACACTTTTTCTTCCACAAGAAAGAGAAACTGTTGAATTTCTCAGTCTGAATGTGTATACTGGAAAGTGAGTTTGTATGCGGAGATTTTGCCCACGGCTGTCAGAATGACAGCCTGGGATTTTCGTGCAAAGTGGCACGGAACGCTTCGCGGTTTCCCCAGGCGGGATTCCGGATCTTCACGGGAATCGGTTGAATAAAAACGCGTATTAGACATAGATAAAAGCGCGTCCCGGCGCAGCCGGGGAATCAGTTGGAAAGCAGACTTTCGAATAATGATCGGTATGTACAAGAGGGTATGTAAATACCCTTCTTTGAAGAGCACAGGGAGGTATAAAAATGAAAATAAACAGTGTATGCGTACAGGGCGGCTATACGCCGGGGAACGGGGAACCCAGGCAGATTCCCATTATTCAGAGTACTACCTTTAAATATGATACCAGCGAGGATATGGGGAAGCTCTTCGACCTGGAGGCATCCGGTTATTTTTACAGCAGGCTGCAGAATCCCACCCACGATCATGTGGCGGCGAAGATCGCGCAGCTGGAGGGCGGCACCGCGGCCATGCTGACCAGCAGCGGGCAGGCGGCTAATTTCATGGCATTGTTCAATATCTGCGGCTGCGGCGATCATATTGTGGCCTCCGGCACCATTTACGGCGGTACGTTCAATCTGATCTCCGTTACCATGAAGAGGATGGGAGTGGAGGCCACCTTTGTCAGCCCCGATGCTTCCGAGGAGGAGATCAACGCGGCATTCCGGGACAATACAAAGCTGGTATTCGGTGAGACCATTGCCAATCCCGCGCTGACAGTGCTGGACATTGAGAAGTTTGCAAAATGCGCCCATGCCCACGGTGTGCCCCTGATCGTGGATAATACCTTTGCCACACCGATCAACTGCAGGCCTTTTGAGTGGGGAGCGGATATTGTGACCCATTCCACGTCAAAATATATGGATGGGCATGCAGCCGCCCTGGGCGGAGCCATTGTGGACAGCGGACATTTCGACTGGATGGCCCATGCGGACAAATTTCCCGGTCTCTGCACTCCCGATGACAGCTATCACGGAGTGATCTATGCGGAGAAGTTCGGGAAGGAAGGCGCTTTCATTACGAAATGTACGGTACAGCTGATGCGTGACTTCGGTTCGATTCCCAGTCCCCAGAATTCTTTCATCTTAAATCTGGGGCTGGAAAGTCTGCATGTGCGCATGAAGAGGCACTGCGAGAACGGTCTGGCAGTGGCGGAGTATCTGTCCGGGCATCCCAAGGTTGCCTATGTGAATTATTGCAGTCTGCCCGGGGACAAATACTATCCTCTGGCGCAAAAGTATCTCCCGGAGGGCAGCTGCGGCGTGGTTTCCTTCGGATTAAAGGGAGGCAGAGAGGCGGCAGGCATCTTTATGAAGAGTCTGAAAATGGCGGCTATTGCCACCCATGTGGCGGATGCCCGGACCTGTTGTCTGAACCCTGCGTCCACCACACATCGTCAGATGAATGACGAACAGCTGAAGGAAGCGGGGGTGCCCGGGGAACTGATCCGGATCAGCTGCGGTATCGAGGATAAAGAGGATCTGATCGCGGATATTGCGCAGGCATTGGAAAACTGTTGAACACACGGCAGAAGGAATGTATTTGTGAGTACAGTGTGGCCGGAGATGGCTCTGCTGACCGGAAGGCCGGGCAGGCGGAGCTGGAACAGGAATAGACAATATGGATTGTAAAGAATTCGAAAAATTGATTCCCGCCTATATTTCACAGAAGCTGCCGTATGCCGAGCTGAAGCAGTTTTGTCAGCATGCGAAGCAGTGTGGGGAGTGCAGGGAGGAGCTGACCATCCAGTATCTGACTACGGAGGGGATCCAGCGTCTGGAGGATGGCGGTGCCTTTGATCTGCAAAAGGAATTGAATCAGCATGAGGCGGATGCAAGGGGAAAGATACGTTTTCATGATGTGTTCCTGCATTTCGGTCTGGGGCTGGAGATCATAGCGGTCAGCATGATCTTTGGACTGGTGATCTGGATTTTGGCATAGGCGTCAGTGCGGACAGAATTTTGATCCGCACTGACGCCGGAGGGCATAAGACGTGAATTCTGCCGGCCGGGAATCGGCGGGCGGGAGAAAGGCATGGAAATGAGCAACAGCAAGAAACTTGTTTTAATAGACGGTCACAGTATCCTGAACAGGGCGTTTTACGGAGTGCCTGATCTCAGCAATGCGCAGGGACTGCACACAAATGCGATCTACGGCTTTTTAAATATTATGTTTAAGATTCTGGAGGAGGAAAAGCCGGACTATCTGGCGGTTGCCTTTGATGTTCATGCACCCACCTTCCGTCATCAGATGTATGAGGCCTATAAGGGAACCAGAAAGCCCATGCCAGAGGAGCTGCGGGAGCAGGTTCCCGTGATGAAAGATGTGCTGAAGGCCATGGGAATTGTGATCATGGAGCAGGCAGGTCTGGAGGCGGATGATATTTTGGGTACTCTGGCGAAAAAAGCGCAGAAGGATGGCATCGAAGTGTCTCTTGTATCCGGTGACCGGGATCTGCTGCAGATAGCGGATGAGCATATCAAGATCCGTATTCCCAAGACCCAAAGGGGAAAGACGGAAATCAGGGACTATTATCCCCGGGATGTGATGGATGAGTATCAGGTGACACCGCTGCAGTTCATCGATCTCAAGGCACTGATGGGGGATACGGCGGACAATATTCCCGGGGTGCCCAAGGTGGGGCAGAAGACCGCGGCGGAGTTGATGGTGGCTTACGGCTCTCTGGACAATATTTATGCCCATGTGGAGGAAATATCCAAAAAGAGTATCCGGGAATCGCTCCTTGCAAATAAGGATCTGGCTGACCTGAGCAAGACCCTTGCGACCATCAGGACCGACTGTGAGATAGGGCTGGATTACGAGGCGGCGAAGGCGGAAGATTTCTATACTCAGGACGCCTACAATCTGTTTAAACAGCTGGAATTTAAACATATGCTGGGGCGCTTTGAAAAGGAAGCCGTGATTTCCCATGAGGAGATACTGAAGACTTTCCGCATAGTGGAAGAGCAAAAAGAATTTCTGCAGCGTCTGGAAGAGATCAGAGACGGGAGCATTGTGGGATTCTATCTGGTGCAGGAGAAAAAGCAGCTCCTGGGAGTGGCGGTTTGTATCAGTGAAGGCGATATGGGAGATTTTGCCTGCAACCGGAAGAATGCAAAGCATTCTTCCAAGTGTCACGAAGGGACACTTTTGTGTCACGAAGGGACACTTTTGTATCCGGTGAAGGTGGCGGAAAACGAACAGCTGTCTCTGTTTGAAGCGCCGGGAAGCGGGGCGGACAGCGATGTGGATGCTATCCGGGAGGCGCTTCGGAAACTGTCCGGCAGAGTCACTCTGTCCGGTTTTGATATAAAGAAACAATATGATTATTTACAGCAGAATGACACAGACCGTTATTTTGATATATTGATCGCGGCATATCTGCTGAATCCTCTAAAGAACGATTACGACCCGGAAACCATTGCCTCCGAACATCTGGATCTGTTGATTCCCGGCAGGACGGAGACTTTCGGAAAGACGCCGGTAAAAGAGGCGTTGAAGATCATGCCTCAGAAGGCGGCGGAGTATTACTGCTATGTGGCTTATGTGGCGGCAAAGGCATACTCTGTTTTGGAGGAGAAGCTGCGGGAAGCCGGCATGGACAGACTTCTGCGGGAGATGGAGATGCCCCTCTCCCTGGTGTTGTATGATATGGAAAAGGAAGGTGTGGAGGTACGCCGGGAAGAGCTGAAGGCATACGGCGACGCGCTGATCGCCAGGATAGAGGAGCTGGAACGGTCCATCCACAGTCAGGCGGGAGTGGAGTTCAACATTAACTCTCCGAAGCAGCTGGGAGAGGTGCTGTTTGAGACCATGCATATCCCCGGCGGGAAAAAGACAAAGACCGGCTATTCCACCGCGGCGGATGTGCTGGAAAAGCTTTCCGGGGATTATCCCATTGTGAAGGACATTCTGGAGTACAGGGGACTGACTAAATTGAAATCCACTTACGCGGATGGCCTTGCGGTGTTCATCGGGGAGGATAAAAGGATCCATACGAATTTCAACCAGACCATCACGGCTACAGGGAGAATCAGCTCCACAGAGCCTAATCTGCAGAATATTCCCATGCGCATGGAGCTGGGCAGGAGGATCCGCAAGGTATTCGTACCCAGACAGGGCTGTGAATTCATGGATGCGGATTATTCCCAGATCGAGCTTCGCGTACTGGCTCATATGTCCGGGGATGAGCAGCTGATAGAGGCATATCGTATGGACCAGGATATTCACCGTATCACGGCAGCAAAGGTGTTCCACACACCCTTTGAGGAAGTGACGGACCTGCAGCGGCGGAACGCAAAAGCGGTAAATTTCGGCATTGTGTACGGCATCAGTTCTTTTGGCTTGAGCCAGGATCTCAGCATCAGCAAAAAGGAGGCCGCAGAGTATATAGAGCAGTATTTTGCCACCTATCCCAAGGTTAAGGAATTTTTGGACAGACTGGTGAGCGAGGCAAAGGAGAAGGGATATATCACTACCATGTTCGGCAGGCGCAGGCCGGTTCCAGAGCTGGCTTCCTCCAACTTTATGCAGCGGTCCTTCGGAGAACGTGTGGCCATGAATTCCCCCATACAGGGAACGGCAGCCGATATTATCAAGATCGCCATGATCCGTATATGGAAAGCACTCAGGGATGCCGGGTTAAAGTCAAAGCTGATCCTGCAGGTACATGATGAACTGGTGATAGAGACTTACCTCGGGGAAGAGGAGCAGGTGCGACAGATCCTTACCGAGAACATGCAGTCAGCGGTGGAACTGGCGGTAACTCTGGAGATCGACCTGCACACGGGAAAGAACTGGTATGAGGCAAAGTAGGCAGATGAGATTTATAGGCATCACCGGCGGAGTGGGGGCGGGAAAATCCAGAATTTTGCAATTCATCAAAAGCCATTATAAATGTGAAATTTATCTGGCGGATGAGGTGGCACATCTGGTAAAGCTTCCCGGCACCGAATGTTATCAGGCCCTGGTGGAGTTGCTGGGAACGGATATTCTGTGCGTTGACGGGCAGATTGACAGGCCTGCGATGGCGGAGAGGATTTTCGGAGATCCGGAACTTTTACAGAGAGTCAACGATATCATTCATCCGGCGGTGAGAAAGTATATACTTCAAAAGTATGAGGAAGCGAAGCTGAGGGAAGAGGCGGAATTGTTTTTCGTGGAGGCGGCGCTTCTGATCGAGTGCGGTTATGGGCAGCTGGTGGATGAGATGTGGTACATTTACGCCGAGGAATCGGTGCGGTATGGGAGACTGGCGGATACCAGAGGCTACAGCGGAGAGAAGATCAGGCAGATCATGGGACAGCAGCTTACAGAGGATATTTTCCGTAAAAACAGTGACTTTATTATAGACAACAGCGGCTCCTTCGAGGAGACATGCAGACAAATAGAGAGAAAACTGGAGGCTTTCACATGGCAGGAGTAATAGAAGGGCAGGGACAACTGGTGTTCGGACTTGATATCGGCACCAGAAGTATTGTAGGTACGGTGGGATATCTCAGCGGCAGCAAGTTTTATGTGCTGGCACAGTGCGCCAGAGAGCATGAGACCAGATCTATGCTGGACGGACAGATCCATGATATTGGGAAGGTGGGACAGACCATCAGTTCTGTCAAGGAGAAGCTGGAAAGTGATCTGAACCGAAAGCTTACCGAGGTATGTATCGCTGCCGCTGGCCGTGTGCTGCGCACGGTGACTACCCATGTGGAAGAGGATTTTGATGAGGATCACGAGGTCACTGCGGAGGACGTCTACTCACTGTCTACCATGGGGGTGGAGCATGCGTATGAAGAATTTCTGAAAGACAATGATCTGGATATGAAATTTTACTGTGTGGGATATACTCCCATGCGCTATTATATGAACGGCTATCAGATCAGCAACCTGGAAGGACATAAGGTCAGAAACATGGCGGTGGACATGATCGCTACTTTTCTGCCCGATGATGTGGTGGATGGTCTGTATAAGGCGGTGGGGCTTGCAGGGCTGCATGTGGCTAACCTGACACTGGAGCCCATTGCCGCGATTCAGGTGGCGATCCCTGAGAAATTCCGTATGCTGAATATGGCATTGGTGGATGTGGGAGCGGGCACCAGCGATATTTCCATCACTAAGGACGGCACGATCACAGCCTATGGAATGATCCCCGTGGCAGGTGACAG
>JAIEKC010000118.1:0-2573 GCA_029064505.1 Acetatifactor sp. | reverse complement strand
ATAAAAAGGCAAGATGCAACTACATATCATCAATAAGCGTGATGATATCTTTAAACGGCATTAACCTGGAATCCACCTCTAACGCCCTGTGATTTTTTAAAATTTCAATCGCCGTACTCTGCATTGCAGGAAATGCACTTCTTGTAAGCTGGTTTGCATAGATTACAATATTCACACCATGCTGTGCAAGTTCCATTTCTGTCACACTGTTAAATGAGGTAGGTACTACCACTATGGGTGTATCCTTGTTTTCTTTCCTGAAAGTATCACAAAAGTCAAAAATTTCATCCGGCGAATTTCTTCTGGAATGTATCATAATTGCATCTGCTCCAGCTTCAACATATGCAAATGCACGCTTCAAGGCATCTTCCTGACCTTTCTCTAAAATCAGGCTCTCTATTCGTGCTATAATCATAAACTCTTCTGTTCGCTGTGCGCTTTTACCGGCACGAATTTTTTCACAGAAATTTTCAATTGTATCCTGTGTCTGTTCCACTTCGGTTCCAAAAAGAGAGTTTTTCTTTAAACCGGTTTTGTCCTCAATAATGACCGCAGATACCCCCATACGTTCCAATGTCCGTACATTATATACAAAATGTTCTACAAGTCCACCGGTATCCCCGTCAAGAATAATCGGTTTTGTAGTCACCTCCATGACATCATCAATAGTACGCATTCTTGAGGACATATCTACAAGCTCTATATCAGGTTTACCCTTTGCGGTTGAATCGCAAAGACTTGACAGCCACATGGCATCAAACTGATCCAGTTCTCCATTATGCTCTACTACTGTCTTTTCTGCTATAAGTCCGGTAAGTCCGCTATGAACTTCTATTGTCTTTACAACAGGACAGATTTCGATCAGTTGACGCAAACGCTTCCTTCTATACTCCGGCATTGCAAGTTTTTCTTTAATATTATCATCAATCTTCTTGACATTTTCGTTGTAAGTATAGCCAACTTCCACAAGAGAACCGCCATATTTGCCCAGATTATCAACAACATTCTGACGAATTGCACTCTCAGGCCCCACGCGCCAATTATCACCATGAATAACATAATCCGGTCTTAGCTGCTCTATCACTGCATCGTACATTATCGCATCCTGTATGATAATAAAATCTACAAGCCCTGTATCCTCAACAATTTTCTTTCTTTCCGCAATTGTTATGGTAGGAAATCTGTTAAATTTAATCATCGCCGCATCACTTAAAATACCGACTGTGACTTCACCGTACTTTTTCGCCTCACGCAAAATATTTAAATGCCCTTCATGTATTACATCTGTACAAAAGCATGTATACACCTTTTTCATGCATTTCACCTCCATTTATCAGCTTTTGATATTCAGATATTTTTTTCTATGATTTCAGTGATCAAAAACTGGGCCGCTTTTTCAATATCATCAAAATGAACTTCACTCATCAGCGAGACACCAAAAGACTCCTTACATTTCCTGATCAGTTCATCGGTATAATAAATCGTTCCATTCTCGACACCTTTTATTCCATCCAGATAAATGGATTCCCTGTTCTTCTTTCGCATACTTTCAATATCAAAATATTCGTCATCAATGTACGCCTTTATTGTAGATTCCACTCCATCGAGAACTACCGGATATCCGCCTATTTCCCCAAACACTCCCGGACAATGTAATCTGACCCTTTTTCGCTCCCTGGCCACAGTCAAAATAGCCCGAATGATTTCAAAGTTGCTTGATGCATTCATCATATTACGCTTTGCATCCACCGGCATAGGTATCTTGCAGGCTTCAAATATTCTGTTCATTTCCGGTTCCAGCTGTTTCCCCTCATATTGTATATGAATCATCTGACCGACACCCTCTGTCTGCCCTTCCTTGCTGATAACCACATCATGAAAATGGCTCACTGCATATGTAATATCAATGTTCCAGTAATCCGCAATATTATACTCCTGTGCCACCGCAAACTTAATCCTTGGAATCAGGTGGTTGATATTGCCGCTTCCAAAATCAGGATATGCCCTCCCCGCAGACTTAAGCCATGGAATCACAGCATCTGAATAAGACGTATTTATCACAATAGCATTACACTGCGTCTTCTTATATGCTGCCATAATATTTCTAATGTATTTAATTGCCAAAGGTGCCCATATACCATAAGCCCTTACATTTTTCCAAGATATACTTCCATACTTTAATCCCGAATACGCACGGCTGGAATTCACGATAATATCAGGACAGCACTCCGAAATACACGACTCAATGGAAGAAACATCATTAAGATCAACATGGTCAATAATTCTGATTTGCGACTTGTTCTGTCCTCTTATCAACGAGGCAATCTTTACTATATTCACATCGGAAGTCATCTTCTCCATATTACGTCCAGCCACATAGAGTTCAATACCCTCGTCTCCTATCGAAAGTAAATAATCGAGAAGATATAATCCGACACTCCCCAATCCCATTATCATAATACGCACTTTTCGGCTGTGAATTTCATTTCTAAGTATATTCAATTTCTCATCAAGCGTCTTCATTTCTATTCCCTTCCATTCTACATTTTTTGTAATCAGAAATCGTATTACAA
>JAIEKC010000117.1:0-2524 GCA_029064505.1 Acetatifactor sp. | reverse complement strand
CAGTTCAGATAGCTCCGCCATGCATTGGAACTGATAGTGAATTTCCCTGAACAATCACGCTCTAATCCCCTAAAGGATTCCCCTGACCGTCCACTTCGATCTTCCCGCACAGTATCATAATGCCTTCAACAAGTCCCCAGACGGTGATTCCCAGTACCACAAGGACACCGATTCCGATGCAGCTCGTCAGATAACCGATAATGGTACATACCAGCTGAATGATGGCCTTTGTAGTATATCCGAGATAAAAATTATGTACGCCGAAACCTCCAAGAAAGATTCCCAGAAGTCCCCCTGCAAGCTTGCTCTTTGCATTCGGGCCCGCAACCGGTTTGTTCGCGACACCACAGTTCATGCACACCGTTTGTCCGGGATCAACCGGTTTCCCGCAGCTGTGACAATAATTTGACCCCTGTCCCTTGCCGACGCCACATTTTACACACATTACCGCTTCGTCAGTCAGATAGACCTCGCCGCAGTTTCTACAGAAATACATATACCGGTTCCTCCCACAATATGTCCTATGATTTTGATTGTTTTCTAATTTTTTATATTTATTTAAGTTATCCTTAAGATATTTTAATCCATTTTTATCAAACAGTCAATACAATTTATCTGAAGTATGCTTGAAACTGCTTACCGATGACCAGCCATATAAAGAGTTACCAACGGACTGCGTAAACAGGATCGTGACCCTAAAACACCCCAACGTGGGGTGTGCAGACAGCCGGAATGCATTTTCAGACACATTCTAAATGGCTTTCTTCTTCCATCTTCCCAGCCGATAGAAAAAGAAAGTGATCACAGCGCCCAGCACCCATGCGCACAACAGGGATATCCACAGACTCTCATACCGGCCCTGAGGCAATTCCGGTGTTCTGGTCAGATACACAAGTCCATAGACCAGAGGAACCCGGATCGCTACCGTGGACACCAGCGAGATCCACATGGGTGTCACCGTATCACCGGCTCCACGCATAACTCCCGATAAGCTCTGGGTCACTGCCATGGCGATATATCCCACTGCCAGGATCTTCATCATATCGGCGCTCAGCCGGGCCAACTCCTCCGTATTCGTAAATATCCCCATCAGATACGGCCCAAACAGCAGTATCAGCCCTGTGATGACCGCTGAGGTGCAGACGGCGATCAGCGTTCCCTGCTTCGCCCCCTGTTTCACCCGGTCAAGCTGCCGGGCTCCCACATTCTGTCCCGCATAGGTGGTCATGGCGGTTCCGAAGGAGAAGTTCGGCATCATGGCAAAACCGTCCACTCGCATAATGATGACATTGGCGGCAATGATCATCTCCCCAAAGCTGTTGGTCAGAGACTGGACCACCACCATCGCCAGCGAAAAGATCGCCTGTGTAATACCTGATGGTAATCCCAGGCGGATCACTGTGATCAGGTTCCGTTTATCCGGTTTGAGATACTGCGGCTCCAGATCAAAATAATCCGTCATCTTCCGCAGCTTGAGCACACAGAGCACTGCGGATATCATCTGTGCAATGACCGTGGCCAGAGCCACTCCCGACACTCCCATATGAAATCCTGCCACAAACCATACGTCCAGTCCGATGTTGATCACAGTAGCGATCAGCAGATATATCAGCGCAGACAGAGAATCCCCCAGTCCACGGAGAATTCCGCAGAGAATATTGTAATAGGCCAGTCCCGCAATCCCCCACAGAAGGATCATCAGATAGGAGGTACACCAGTCTATGATACTGTCCGGTGTATCCAGCAGCACAAGCACGGGGCGGATCGCCAGAGTTCCCACGATCATCAGAAGAACGGAAGCCGCGGCAGTGAGTGTGATGGTGCTTCCGATGGTCTTGGACAGATTTTCCCTGTCTCTGGAACCGTAATATTGGGACACCATGATCCCCGCTCCCATGGCTATGCCCACGAACAGCACCAGCAGCAGGTTGAAAATAGGGCTTGCGCTTCCCACCGCCGCCAGAGCATTATCGCCCACATATTTTCCCACCACAATACTGTCCACGGTATTATACAACTGTTGGGCGATATTACCGATCAGCATGGGGATCGTAAAAGCCACGATCTTCTCCCACGGACGTCCCTCGGTCATGTCCACCTGCCCAAACAGACTCATCACTTTTTCTTTCATTTTTATACCCCCGGCCCGCTCCAGCGGGCATCAAGTCAATATTTGGATGGAACATCCAAACTGCAACTTCACATCTCATTTTTTCGGTTTTCTATTTATCACGACAAATGCCGCCGCCTCTATGACAATGACAATAACGATCACTATCACCGCAATCGTCAGTATCACATCCATCCCCTTTGCTCCTGTCTTCTGATCCGTGTCTTCTCCTTCAGGTGATCTGGAAAAAATAAAACCGTCCTCCTCTTTTTCAGGCGTACCTGCAGGAAGGCTGCTCCCGGAAGGCCCGGGGGTACTGCCCGCAGTCTGGGAGCTGATTTCCGAACCGGAAGGAGATCCTCCCGCATTCAGGGAACCGACAGGAACCTTTGTCGACTGTGGCCTTGAGGCTGT
>JAIEKC010000116.1:0-21418 GCA_029064505.1 Acetatifactor sp. | reverse complement strand
ACTCACCTTTCCCGTCATGGAAAGAGAGGTATATTCCTCAGGAACATAATCTGTCACCGGCGCCTCCGTCTCGGTGGTGATTTCAGACAGTCTCTTATTTTCAACATATCCTATGATGGAATCGGATGTCTTTACCTCACTCCAGGTCTCCATCTGCTCCAGGATTTCCACTGTCTCACCCTTGGCGAGCTGTCTCAGGATCGGACTCTTGATCCCTCCAAGACTTCTCACCTGTGTGTCTCTGGTAACCTCTGCCAGCTCCCTCGTTCCCCACTCTGTGTAAACCTGCATACACAGGTCGTTATGCACCTCATAGGAAAAGTTCGTAAACATTTTCAGATAATCTGCCGCCATATATATGGTTTCACCCTCAGCAAAGCAGATCGCATATCCCATGTCACCGGATTCTGTGCCATTCTGCCAGCTGCCTGACCCTATTGCGACTCTGTAAGTATCCACCGCCGTGGTATACAGAAGCAGCTGCTCCTGCAGATCCACATAAAACCCTTCATTAAAATAAGTGTGTATTGTATCCAGATCGAAGTAACAGACACCATCCCTGCGGACAGCCTGTTCCGGCACGATCTCATCCTGCAGGGCAATTGCCAGTCTGTCCCCCGTCACTCCGTAATATTCCGCCAGATCCGCCGTCTCCCTGCTGTAGGAGTACTTGTCCACCAACATACTTCCAACTGCCACCCCGCCGATGATCAGGATCAGCACCAGCGCCACAATGACCGGAACTATTTTCTTCATGTATATTACCTCTCTTTGCGCATGTACATGTTATATGACGTCGCCAAAAAACGACAGTTACATTCTACCACATTCCGTCCCCAACGTCATTACCAAATTATACAGATATTTTTAAAAATCTGTTAAAAAGCCATCAGGCATACAAAAATCCGCTTATATGGATCAATTTCCAAAAAAGCGCCGCTGCCACGGCATTCCAGCATGAGAGGCAGCCCAGTCCTGTTCCGCAGCAGCAGCTTTTCCGTTTAACCGACAGCACTGACACTGTCCTGCAATCCGCATTTTGACTTTTCCGACCAAAAGTTCCCGTGATGAATTCTCCAAAAAAGTCGCAAACACCAGATTCCTTCATATAAATATAAACATCTCCGGCAGTACTGTATTGACAAAATTTGTCAACAACCTGTTTGTTTAAAATGAATTATATGTGTGAAAATATTAGTTGAATTACTATGACCAAGCAGGTGCATTTATAAATCCCGCACTCATACTTGTAAGACATCCTTAATATAATTCTAAATCAAAGGATGAATCGGAACGAAATGTTCCGGGAAATAACTAAATCAACTGAAAATTTAAGACTGCCGCCCCCTTCCATGTACGGATTACCGGAGGTGCTTACAAAGTGATTATACAATGTTTTGTCGTCTTTGGCAAGCAGTAGTTTTAAAAATATTAAAAAAGATTAAAGTTGTCGATCCTGCTATTGACTTAAAGCAAGGTAAAGTATTAAGCTAAAGGGACAGAAAGGAAGGGTTGTCGAATGAAAATAGAAAAAGTCAATGAAAATCAGATTCGCTGTACTTTGACCCGTGAAGATTTGGCAAACCGTGAACTAAAGATCAGCGAACTAGCCTATGGAACCGAAAAGGCAAAGACATTGTTCCGCGATATGATGCGTCAGGCAAATTTCGAATTTGGTTTTGAGGCAGAAGATATCCCTCTGATGATCGAGGCAATTCCCCTCAATGCAGAGTGCATTGTGCTGATCATCACAAAGGTGGACGATCCCGAAGAACTGGATACCCGATTCTCCCGCTTTGCTCCGTCTGTGACGGAAGAGCTTGATGATAGCGACGATTTCAATTCGCCGGCAGATGATGTTCTGGATCTGTTCCGCAGACTCCAGACGGACCAGGAGGAAATTGCCGTATCGACAGATACCGCAAAGGATGCCGATTCCGAGAGCAATGCCCCGCATCGCACGAGAGTCTTCCTCTTTGAGTCCCTGTCCCGTATCATGGAAGCGGCCGCCATCATCGCTCCCCATTACAGCGGCACAAGCACCCTGTATAAGGAAGACGGCTCCGGCAAATATCTGCTGCAGCTGGTTCAGGGCGAATCGACCCGGGATGCCTTTGACAGATCCTGCAACATTGTGTCCGAATACGGTACACTGCAGCTTCCCACCCGATATAACAGCACATTCCTCTCAGAACATTACGAGACACTGATCCGGGATAACGCTGTCCGGTCACTGGGGATCGCATAGGAAATTTATGGCGGAAAAAAGGCCGTTGGGGCAAATTCGCAATATGAAATTGCCCTACGGCCTATTTTGTTACCCCGTCTGCCCGGTTCCCTGCCCGCGGGAATCAACCGCAGCAGTCTGCATTCTTACCGGTGCATATGGCATATAACAGATGAACAGGGCAGATCTCCCACGCGCTCAAATGATCGTCAGAACGGCTGTGGTTCCCCAAAAGCTCTCTACAGAGCCCCGATAGCTGACATCAGCGCATCTATGTCGATCCCATGCACCATAGCTGCCTCTTCCAGGGATTCCCCCTGTGCGGAAGGACATCCCAGACAGTGCATTCCCGCATCCATCAGTACAGGAGCCACATCAGGGTTGGTTCTCAGGATCTCACCGATCGTCATCTCTTTCGTTATTCCGCTCATTTTTCCATTCTCCTTTCAGATATCCGCAGGGCAGATATATCTTTTTTCTTTACAAGTATAATCTATTCCCCAAAATATGACAAGTTATTCTTTTCCATGAAAGCATGGAGTGCATAAGGGATCGGAGACAACACATAATATGGATGCGGCAAAGGTGTGGAAAAGTGAGAGTTTTTGTCAGTAAGGACTGTTGCATGGCTTATGTATCGCAAAAAGTACACGTTCTCTTCTTGACTGTGTCACTTGTTTTTCATATAATAAACCTAAGGATTAGCGGTAACTATTTTAAATTTTAAACTAATTCAAATTTTACAGGAGGTATTTCAAAATGAAACCAATTGAGACAGATTTCGTGCGTGGCAAATGGGACAAAGAAGTCAATGTTCGCGACTTCATCCAGAGAAACTATCATCCCTACGACGGTGATGACTCTTTCCTGGCAGGTGCCACCCAGAACACAAAGGACTTGTGGGCTATGGTTCTTGACCTGCAGAAGAAGGAGAGAGAAGCAGGCGGTGTTCTTGACATGGATACCAAGGTTGTTTCTACCATTACTTCCCATGGCCCCGGATACCTTGACAAGAGCAAGGAGACCATCGTAGGCTTCCAGACTGACAAACCTTTCAAGAGATCCTTACAGCCTTACGGCGGTATCCGTATGGCAGAGAAGGCTTGCTCTGACAACGGTTATGAGGTTGATCCTGAGATTTCCGAGTTCTTCTCCACACACAGAAAGACTCACAACGCAGGCTGCTTCGACGCTTACAATCCCGAGATGAGAGCCTGCCGTTCTTCCCATATCATTACCGGTCTCCCCGACGCTTATGGCCGCGGCCGTATCATCGGTGACTACAGACGTGTGGCTCTGTACGGTATCGACAGACTGATCGAGGATAAGGAAGCACAGAAGGCATCCACCGGACGTGTTATGACTGATGATGTGATCCGTCTCCGCGAAGAGCTTTCCGAGCAGATGGTCGCACTGAAGATGATGAAGGAAATGGCTGCATCCTATGGCTGCGATATCTCCAACCCCGCAACCAACGTTAAGGAAGCGATCCAGGCCGTATACTTCGGATATCTGTGTGCAGTTAAGGAGCAGAATGGTGCTGCCCTGTCCCTCGGACGTATCTCCACCTTCCTTGATATCTACGCTGAGAGAGATCTGGCAAACGGTACCTTCACCGAGGAGCAGATCCAGGAGTTCATCGACCACTTCATCATGAAGCTTCGTCTGATCAAGTTTGCACGTACTCCCGAGTACAACCAGATCTTCGCAGGCGATCCCGTATGGGTAACCGAGTCTCTGGCCGGTGTTGGTGTTGACGGACGTCATATGGTAACAAAGATGAGCTTCCGTTACCTGCAGACCCTGTACAATCTGGGTGCATCACCCGAGCCCAACCTGACGGTACTCTGGTCCACCAGACTTCCCGAGGGCTTCAAGAAGTTCTGTGCTAAGACCTCCATCCAGACCTCTTCCATCCAGTATGAGAATGACGATCTGATGAGAGCAACCCACGGCGATGACTATGGTATCGCATGCTGCGTATCCTCCATGGTTATCGGTAAGGAAATGCAGTTCTTCGGCGCTCGTGCCAACGTGGCTAAGTGTCTGCTGTACGCTTTGAACGGCGGTGTTGACGAAGTTACCAAGAAACAGGTTGGTCCCAAGTATCGTCCTGTTACAGGTGATGTTCTCGACTATGATGATGTAATGAGCAAATTCATCGATATGCTGGAGTGGCAGGCAGATGTTTATGTAAATACTCTGAACATCATCCACTATATGCATGACAAGTACTGCTACGAAAGAGCAGAAATGGCTCTTCATGACAGAGATGTCAAGAGATACTTCGCAACCGGTGTTGCAGGTCTTTCCATCGTGGCTGACTCCCTTTCCGCGATCAAGTACGCAAAGGTTGAGGTTGTTCGTGACGAGGATGGTATCATTGTAGACTTTAAGACCACCGGCGAGTTCCCCAAGTACGGTAATGATGATGACCGTGTGGATGAGATCGCTCAGGAGGTTGTTCATAAGTTCATGACCGCCATCAGACGTCATCACACCTACAGAAATGGTGTTCCCACCACTTCCATCCTGACCATTACCTCCAACGTTACCTACGGTAAGGCAACAGGTAATACTCCCGATGGACGTAAGAAGGGCGAGCCTTTCGCACCCGGTGCCAACCCCATGCACGGCCGTGATACTCATGGTGCGGTAGCATCCCTGTCTTCCGTATCCAAGCTTCCTTTCAATGATGCGCAGGATGGTATTTCCAATACCTTCACCATCATTCCCGGAGCTCTGGGCAAAGAAGATCAGGTATTTGCCGGCGATATCGAGCTAGACTTGAATAAATAGATTGACGGCAACAAGATATCGACGTGCGATACTCGAACTTGGCTTGAATAAATTGAGAAGCCCTTGATATCAGGGTGTCATGTATGCCCTGATATCGGGGCTGACAGGAACAGGTAATGAAAATTCCTGAAATTTCAGGATAGAGAGGATATACAATGGACGAGAAAAATATGATTGATGACCTTGTAAAGATGCTGGATTCCGGCATGACCGAAGGCGTAGGACATATCAATGTGGACTATGACGATCAACAGGCGGATCAGTCTAAGAACGTTCAGACAATGGGCTGTACGGACTGTTCCAGAACTCCGTTGGCCTGTAGTGTACCTACTCTTCATCAGGGACTGGATGACTACCGGTAATTCAGCCCCAAAATACAACAGATATACCCGTTTGGGGAATTTTTTCCCCAAACGCAATATATTATTAAAACAGCAATGATCATATAAGGAGGATATCATTATGGCAGCAAGCGACGCACAGGTTAACAACCTTGTAAACTTATTGGATGGCTACGCTACAAAGGGCGGACATCACCTTAACGTAAACGTACTGAACAGAGATACTCTGTTAGACGCTCAGAAGCATCCCGAGAACTACCCTCAGCTTACGATCCGTGTATCCGGATACGCAGTTAACTTCATCAAGTTGACTCCCGAACAGCAGGCTGACGTTATTTCCCGTACCTTCCACGAGGCGATCTGATCGTCAAGTTCTTCTGTAGCAAAGCCCCGTTCGACAATGTCGGACGGGGTTTTCGTCTGAGCTGTCCCGATATCCGGGAATCCCTCTGATGTTCTCTTTTCAATATCTGTCAGGAACCGTCTGCCAAATATATTACACTCAAATATAACATATCACAGCAAGTCACCGGAACCCTTCACGATGCCTTTCCCCTTGTGCACCGCCTCAAAATCCTGGAGAACAATCCCTCATATCCATGCAGCGACAAGATCAGGAATGCCGGAGAATACAAGATCAGGTAGCGCGCCCTCGCCTCAAACAGCATCAGGAAAGTCAGCAGACCGCACAGGACGATCACCAGAAATGCTTTCTGAAAAGTCTGATTCTTCAGATCCAAAAACAGAAGCACGATCCCTAACAAGATCTGCAGCCAAATGATCTGCGCAAGTTCACAGTAAAATGTGAAATATTTCCCTTCCGGGTAGAAGACTTCCCTGTAAACATCGTTCAGGCTGTTATCATGTTCCGGTACGGAGAAGAAAAACACACCCTCGTCCCCCCATGAAAAAGTCCCATTGTTCATTATATAGATCAGTTTCGTCAGATAGTGCTCCTTCTTCTGCGAGGCGGTCATCTGCTCCCACCGGAAAGCGATCTCTTCCCATGTCAGCCGCTTCTTCTCCTCATAGGTGGGAATACTGACCGCAAAGTTGCGGTCCTCCGCGCTGAATCCTCCGCTGGTATCCGTATTCAGGCCCATCATGATATAATGATTCACCGGAAGCTTTTGTTCCGGATCCAATCGGAAAGACAGATTGTACTGTACCAGAAATACAATTCCCTGAGCCGCTCCCCAGAAAACAAGGCAGCTCAGCAACAGGATCATCAGCTCCTTCCACCGCCTGCGGAGTTCCGGGAGATATCCGGGAAGATACAGAATAATTGCGGCAAACAGCGGAAAGATACAGGTCGGTTTCATTTGATAGCCAATCAGAGCGGCAAACGCAGTCACCGGCCATTTTAACACAGGCCTCTCCAGGCAACACACTGCCCACACTCCCACAGTGGCAAACAGCATCCCATAGGTATCCGAGTACGGAATCCCGATCCATGGACTGAATAGGATAAACACCGTGCCGGTCAGATCATACAGCAGACGGATCATACCGCTCTGCGTCATCTTCCGGACTATAAGATTTCCGAAAAAGCAGGAGGCAGAGACGCAGAAACAGGAGGCATAAAAGCACATATTATAGGGAGTTTCCAGAGAGAACAGTTCCCCGATCTTAGCCAGCAAATACTGTACATAAAAGACCAGAAGATTGTTGGGGCATATGGACAGATAGTCATCACCGCCCAGATCCTGCAGAGAATACCCTTCCAGTACTCCCTCCACTCTCCATTTGACCAGATCCACATCCCATCCGGTATAGAAATAGGTAAAATGCACAAAAACACATTGCAGCGCAAACAGCAGCAGATAAATGCCGAGAAGCACGATAACAGGATGTTTCCATGCCTGTATCCTCTTCCAAAACGCAGAAAGACTGCCCGAACGCAGAACTTTCATTTCAGAGGAACATTCCGTTGCGTTTCCCCGGAACGCAAAAAGGCTCACCGCACACAGAACCGCCAGAATGAGCAGATTCACCACAAGCAGCCGCCAGTTGGCAGCATTTCTGTGCACCCTGTCATCCGTTGCCGCCAGGATGCAGAACACCATAAAAAACACAACATTTCCCGCTATCAAAAAGATGCGTTCCCACACAGCCATAAATTTGCCTGATCCCGCCATGCCCGTCCTCCCCGAAAACATAATTATGCAAAAAAGTTACTATACGGTACAGACTCAGGGCAATAACATTTCCATTCCCACGTTCAGCACGATCACAGCCATGGAGTAAAGGATGGGCAATGCCACCATCAGCTTTTTACAGCCATTCCCCAAGATTACATTTTTTGACGATACCGCCTTTTGTATTTCGGTTACCGCTGCCGCTATTATCAGAAAGCCGATATAAACCGCGCACATAACATAGCGCACATTCATAGAACATACATGTGTGTATTTAAAACAGAATTTAATGTAAAAATACAAGCTGGCCACGGCCGCAGTCAGCATAAAGATCTTATGTGTCCGCCTGCCGTCTCTGCAGAAACACCACACCGCGAACAAAAGCGGCATGAGTATGAACAGCACTATATTGATCCAGAAAATACATGTACCCGCCACTTGAGTCAGCCGGCTTTCCAGATAATAATGACTGTTCCCGAAAGTCGCATACTTGACCAGGGATACCGGAATATTATAATCCGCAACCCCGTTGATCTGGTCATCACGTATGGTCAGAAACTCAAAAGCATTCTCAAACCGAAAGAGACGCGACCATTTATCATACATGCCGATAAATTGCATTGCATCCTCATCAAAGGAAACCACATACCCGAACGGCATCTGGTATCTGATCCGGCAATAGACGGGATACCACAGGCCAAGCGGCAGCGCTGCCAGTCCGAAACAGACAAACTGTTTCAGATACGCCGTCCACTTTTCCCGATCCTTCCATACGCGGCACAACATCAGAACCGCCATTGCTGGCGCGATCACCACTGCCGATAATTTTGTCATCATGGCGGCGCCAATACAGACCGCCATGATAACGATTCCTTTCATATCAGGCTTCTCATACCATCTGAACGTATAATAGACACTCATGACCATCAACAGTGTCGTCAACGTGTCATTGTTCAGAGCTCCGCTCATCATAACACTATACGGAAGAAATCCCGCAAGACATACCGCCACCAGACGTCCCTCGCAGGAAAGCTTCATCTGCTTTCCGATCTTATCGATAAACACGAGCGTCATCATGGAATACATCATGGGCATTATCTGCAAAGTCTCATCCACACTCCAAATGATCTCCGGAAGCAGTCCGAAGAATCCATACACCCTCAGAAACACTGCGCTGACGGCATAGTACAGAGGCGGCTGACAGAATTCAAAAGCCGTCATTGGATTCACATCAGGCAGCCTCCCGTTTGTATAAAGGTGGCAAATATAACCGAGATGACCCTGGCAATCCAGATGAAAGGCAGTGATATCGTTCTGAAACAGCAGCCCGTCCGTCATCATCACATAAAATATCCTCACCAGAAATCCTGCAAAGATCACTGTCATGATGACATCCTCTGTGACTCCCTTTTCTGCTCTCAGCAACAGCAGAAAGGATCCCAGTAAGATCACCGCCACCGCAATGCCCAGGCCCATCCGCAAATGGTCCCCCGCGTTTTCCATCTGCCGTATCCGGCAGATCCCCTGCATCAGCCCTATCGTGGCAATAACCATTCCGCTGTACCGCAGCACATTCCTGCGATACTCCCATTGTGTCTTTCGCACCATCAAAAACACATTATAGGCAACGATCAGCGCTGTGATCACGATCAGACGCACAACGGTCAGTTTATAAAGATCGTCCTGCCTGAAAAAGGCTCCTCCCACAAGTGCCAGAACCGTTGCTGCCGCTAACATTCTATTTTCTCTTTCCATGTCATAACCGTCCCTTATGTATGCGATCAGAAGTTTTGTCTTGCAAAAATCCTGTCCCTGACTTTGAATTTTATCATTTATTCATCATATGTTCAACCATATATGCCATAATATCCCATAAAATTTAATCCTTTTATTTTAGGGCTGATTTTGTTATAATAAAAAAGATGATTGGATGATCATTTCGGAAGGAGATGCCATTTATGCAAGGAAGAATTCATTCATTAGAAAGCTTCGGTACCGTAGACGGTCCCGGAACGCGTTTTGTTGTTTTTGTGCAGGGATGCCCCATGCGCTGTGCCTATTGCCATAATCCCGATACCTGGGAAATGAACGGCGGCACTCTGATGGAACCCTCCTACATCATCGAACAATATGAAAGAAACAGTGCGTTTTACGCTAACGGAGGCGGCCTGACCGTTACCGGCGGGGAACCATTGATGCAGATTGATTTCCTGATCGATCTGTTCACTCTGGCAAAACAGCGCAATATTCATACCTGTATCGATTCTTCCGGCATTGCCTACAACCCTGACAATGCCGCCCAGCGCGAGAAACTGGACAGGCTTATGAGTATGACCGACCTCGTTATGCTGGATATCAAGCATATCGACCCGGAAAAGCATAAGGATCTTACCCGACAGCCTAACACCAATATACTGAAATTTGCCGGGTATCTCAACGAAAAGCATGTGGACATGTGGATCCGCCATGTGGTGGTTCCCGGTATCACGGATGACGAAAAATACCTCTTTGATCTGGGATACTTTATCGGACAATTCAGCAACCTGAAGGCTCTGGATGTGCTGCCCTATCACACCATGGGCGAATCAAAATACGAGAAGCTGGGCATGGAATACAGGCTTGCAGGCGTACCCGCCATGGACAAGACATTGCTTTTAGACAAAAAGCAGGCCATTTTAAACGGTATAAAAAAGCGGCGGGCTGAAAGCGGAAAATAAAAGAAGGATAAGTTTTGAGAAATAAAACTTGTATTTGCCTCTCTTTTATATTACAATAGTAGGTACAGTTATTGAACATTTCTATCAGATATTAAGGAGGATATTGTTATGGCATATGCAATTGGAGATGCTTGTGTAGCTTGTGGAGCATGTGAGGCTCAGTGCCCTGTTGGCGCTATCAGCATGGGAGACGGCAAGTTTGAGATTGATGCTGACAAGTGCATCGACTGCGGTTCCTGCGCAGGCCAGTGCCCTACCGGCGCTATCGCTCAGGCATAATAAAGTGTTTCAGAACGGCACTTGTATTTTCAACATCGTTTTCTAAGGAAAAAGCGCTTCAAAAAATGAAGCGCTTTTTCTTTTTTTCTGTTTTTTCTTTGGGATTCTCTCCCAGGATATTATCCTTGGAAATACTTCCTCCGCTGAATTCCAAAAACTCCTTTTCCGTCTCCTGCTCCTTCTTTTCCCTGGCCTTTTCGCGCAATATTTTTTTCTTTGCTTTCTTGCGCAGCAGCTCGTCCATCTTCTGATAGTGTTCTTCACTGCGCTCCACCAGAAGCTTGTCCCTGGCTTCTTCTCTTTCCTCCTGCATACGGAATTGATAATCCAGCTCTTTTACCACACTTTCCTTGATCTCCCGGCACAGCTCACTGTTATTTTCCTGAAGAGTCTCCCGAATGAGCTGCTGCAGGAGCCATTGCAGCCGCCTGGACTTATCCTCCTTACTGTCAGCCGTTGATATGCCCGTCTCCTTAGTCTCCACAATGTCAATCGGCATATTGGCGGGTTGGATATTCCTGCCGGTTGCCTGTGCCGTATTCTGTGTTCTGCCAGGCGCCACAGGCCGTTCCGCTCCCTGCGCCATGTTCTCTGCCGCATTCTGTCTCCTGTCCTGTCTTGCGCTTTGTGCCATATTTTGTCTCATGATCTGATCGGTATTCCATTCGCCGCCTGCACCGCTGCTTTTTCCGGCAGTTTCACTTTTATCCGTCCCATCTCCGGTTCTTTGTCTGGGTACCAGCATGTCCAGTTTTCCATCCTTCAGAATCATTTTGATTGCCTTCAACTGAAGTCCCCTTTCTTTCATTCCCTTGATCTGCTTAAACCGTTCCACATCCTCTTCCGTATAATAGCGGTGTCCCAGCTCATTACGTTTGATGGGCAGATGAAGCTCTTCCTCCCAATAGCGCAGAACATGACTTTCCACTTTTACCTCTTTTGCAGCGTCTGAAATAAACAGATAATTGTCCATATGATCTCCTTTCCTGTTCCGGTTCCGCATCCGTCCCGCATCACCAATAGCCGGCAGAACAATTTCCGTTCCGAATTCATGTCCGGTAACTGTTCCTGTGCCGTCAGACATACTATGCTGTTCGGGCCGATACTGTTTTGGATTCTCTGAAAAAGAAAGAGAACCAACAATCTCAATTGTAACAATCCTGATTGTTCATTCTCTTTCGTAGGTTACTTATGTATATTCTCTTCTGGAATGCTCCAGATTTGCAAACTTGGTATATTCGGGCAGCCATGCCAGCTCCACCGTGCCGATAGGACCGTTTCTCTGCTTGGCAATAATCACTTCCGAAATACCCTTTCTGTCTGTGTCATGGTTATAATAATCGTCCCGGTACAGGAACATTACCACGTCCGCGTCCTGCTCGATCGCTCCCGACTCACGCAGGTCGGAAAGCATGGGTCTGTGATCCGGTCTCTGTTCCACCGCCCGGGAAAGCTGCGACAAGGCCACCACAGGAACATTCAATTCCCTGGCAAGCGCCTTCAGGGACCTGGAGATATCCGATATCTCCTGCTGTCTGGATTCGCTGCGGCCGCTGCCTGACATCAGCTGCAGATAGTCGATCATAATAATGGACAGATCATGTTCCAGCTTATATTTCCTGCATTTGGATCGAAGCTCCGCAATGGAGATACCGGGAGTATCGTCAATGATCAGCTTTGACTTGCCGATGGTACCCGCACTCTCGATCAGCCTCTCCCACTCCTGATCGTTCAACTGGCCTGTACGGAGCTTCTGGGCGTCCACATTGGACTCCAGGGAGAACATACGGTTTACCAGCTGTTCCTTACTCATTTCCAGGCTGAACAGCGCCACTGTCAGATTCTTTTTAAAAGCCATATATTGCGCTAAATTAAGTTCAAACGCCGTCTTGCCCATGGAAGGACGGGCTGCAACCAGAATCAGATCGGAAGGCTGCATACCTGCCGTGCGGTAGTCCAGATCGATAAATCCGGTGGGAATACCGGTTACACTCCCCTTGTTCTTTGCTGCTGTTTCTATCTTGTCCATGGCATTCATCACAATCTGCCGGACAGGAACAAAGTTGTCCGTTGTGCGCTTCTGAACAAGCTGGAATACTCTCTTTTCCGTGTCCTCCAGAATGTATTCCAGGCTTTCCTTTCCCACATAGCAGGTATTGGCTATCTCTTCATTCAGTCGGATCAGCTTGCGCAGCGTGGATTTCTCCGACACAATGTTTGCATAATATTTAATATTTGCCGATGTGGGAACGGCTGTGATCAAATCCCTGACAAACTCCAGGCTGCTGACCTCGGGAGGCACATCCTTCTCCTTCAGCTTATTCTGCAATGTTACCAGATCCACAGGGCTGTTGCTGTCATGCAGCTCGACCATCGTCTCGAAAAGGATCCCATACTGCCTGTTATAAAAGTCTTCTCCAGTGATCAACTCGGAAGCCACCACAATCGCTTCTTTATCCATGATCATGGAGCCGATGACAGACTGCTCCGCTTCCACACTGTGGGGCAGTATTCTTTTCAGTACATTCTCTTCCATTGCCGGCATCTATTCTGTCCTCTATGCCTCTGTCACTTTTACCGTAAGCTTTCCTGTTACCTGGGGATGCAGCTTTATTGCCACCTCATAAGAGCCAAAAGCCTTCAAACTCTCCGGCAGCTGGATCTTCTTCTTATCCAGCTCGATATGATGCTGTTCTTTGCAGGCTGCCGCAATCTCCTTGGAAGACACCGAGCCGAAAGCTCTGCCGCCCTCACCAGCCTTCATCTGAACCACCACCTGCTTTTCTTCCAAAAGGGCCGCAAGCGCTTTCGCCGCGTCCAGCTGCTCCTGCGCGATCTTATCATTGTTTGCTTTCTGTAATTTCAGATCGTTCATATTCTTAGGGGTAGCCTCCACGCCAAGCTTTTTAGGCAGGATATAATTCCTCGCATAGCCTTCACTGACTTCTATCACATCGCCTTTCCTGCCCAGCTTTTTCTCGTCCTGTAATAAAATTATCTTCATGTGATCAAACCCCTTTCCATATCCTGTCAATTGTAATATTTTCTCTGTCATACCGCCGCCGGCGGCGCATACAATATATAGAAACCTTCCGGACATTCATACTTCCCGCAATGCCGCAGCAGCAGACACAGTTCTCTTTACGGGCTTGGATGATCCTTTGATATTCAGATCTCGTGATTCTCCAACATACTGTCGATAGTCTGCTTCAGGGCTCCGATCGCTTCGATGATACCCACGCCATCCATCTGGCAGGCTGCAATGTTCATGTGGCCGCCGCCGCCCATCCGTTCCATAATGATCTGCACATTGACCTCATCAATAGAACGGGCACTGACATAAATCTTTCCCTGATAATCCGTCAGGACAAAACTTGCCTTGATCCCTTTTATATTCAACAGCTCATTTGCCGCCTGCGCGCCGATCACGGTGGGGCTGGGCAAATCCTCTGCGGAGCAAATGGAAATGGCAAAACTCTGCTTGTAAATTTCCGCCTGGCTGACCGCATCCGCCTTTGCCTTATACTCCAACGCATCCTCTCTGAAAAGCTTTCGCACACGGGTCACATCCGCTCCGTTACGCCGCAGGAAAGCTGCCGCTTCAAAGGTACGCACCCCTGTCTTGGTCACAAAGTTGTTTGTGTCGATCATAATGCCTGAATACATACAATCCGCCTCTTCCGGGTGGATCTTGATATTATCATAAGTATACTGCAGAATCTCGGATACCATCTCACAGGAGGAAGACGCATATGGTTCCACATAGGAGAGTGTTGCATTTTCAATGGTCTCCGTTCCCTGCCTGTGATGATCCAAAACCACCACTGACTTGCAGAACCGCAGCAGCTCAGGACATTCCGTCAGGGTGGGCTTATTGACATCCACCACCACCAGAACCGCGTTGCTGTTTGCCGCTTCGATCGCCTGCTGATTCCCTATGATCATGTCCTCTTCATATTCAGGATTATTCTTGAACAGATCCACCATCGGCTGGATAGCCGGTGTAATTTCGTTAAGTACGATATGGACCTTACGTCCCAGTGTCTGGGCGATCCGATAGATACCCACAACGGCACCAAAGCTGTCGGCGTCAGGCATGCGATGCCCCATTACCAATACCATATCCTTACTGGTGATGATTTCCCGAAGGGCATGGGCCTTCACACGGGCCTTCACACGAGTATTCTTTTCCACCTGCTGGCTCTTGCCGCCATAATAAGTGACGCTCTCGGGGGTCTTGATAACAGCCTGATCCCCGCCGCGCCCCAGTGCCAGATCAATGGCATTTCTTGCAAACTCATAATTCTGCGCATATGTCAGTCCATCCAGACCTACGCCGATGCTGATGGTCACCGCCATCTCATTGCCGATATTTACGGTTTTGACCTCTTCCAGAAGATCAAAGCGGGTCTCCTGAAGCCTGGCTATGGCCTTCTTCCGCAGGATTACCAGATACTTGTCCTTCTCGAGCTTCTTACTGATGCCGTCCAGGGCGGAAATATATTTGTTCACCTTACGGTCGATCAACGCGATCAGCAGAGAGCGGCGCACCTCTTCCACGCTCTCAAGCGCCTCCTCATAATTATCCAGATAGATCATTCCCACCGCAAGACTCTGATCATCTATCTCCTGCAATGCAATATGAAGCGCCGTCTCGTCATACAGATACAATGCGATCAGATATCCGTCATAATCCTGCGCATCGATCATATCACTGTGTTCTGCCATTTCCTTCAGGGAAATCTTCTTGAACTTGGCTATAAATTCATTGCCCTCATACTCCAGTTCGTACTGCGCTTCATCCACTCCCGTATCATCTGGCAGCCTGTCCCTGGTAATGGAGGGAAACAGCGCCGTGATGGATTTCCGAAATCCTTTCGGCTGATGTACCACCGTCTCAAACGCAATATTGGTCCAGATCACCTTTCCCCCATCGTCCAACAGTGCATATGGCAGATCCATGTCCCGCAGGAGCTTCCTCTGTATCTGCCCATACTCCGTGGCAAAGCTGACAAGCTCATTCATGATAATAGGCTTATTGTAAAAGTAATGGGATAATGTGATCGCAAAATACAGGATACAAAATCCGGCCAGCAGCATACCGGCACGCAGATCGATCAAAAACATCGCTGCATCTATGGCAAGCATTAGAATGCCAAGATATATGCTGAACTGTATATAAGTTTTAATACGACCCTTTAACTTAATCCTCTTCTTCATTCGGTATACCTCGCAGCACAGACCTGCAACTGAAAGATCTCCGATCTCTCAATTTAATCTGCCCTTATCGTCCATTTTAACATATTCCCATTCACTATGCCACAATTTAATTTGTCGAATGACGAAATGTTTTGCCGAAAAACCGGGAAAGAAATAAAAAGCCCCGGCTTTTCAGCCGGAGCTCCCACATCCAATTTCTGATCAATCCTGAACATAAGGCATCAATGCAACATGACGTGCTCTCTTGATAGCTGCTGTCAATGCTCTCTGATGCTTAGCACAGTTGCCGGTGATACGGCGGGGAAGAATCTTGCCTCTCTCGGATACGTATCTCTTCAGCTTGTTGGTGTCTTTGTAATCAATTACATTATCCTTACCACAGAATACACAGACTTTCTTTCTTCTGCGGACTCCGCCTTTTTTCCTCACGGGAGAATCGGGTTTCTCTGCTTTATTGTAAGCCATGTCAATGCCTCCTATCTTGCAAACTCAACTTAGTTAAACGGTAATTCTTCATCGATGCCGTCAGGGATGTTCATGAAACCGTCACCGGCTCCGGACGCTGCCGGCGCATTGTTTGCACCGCCTGCAAACCCGCCATTATTGTAACCGCCGTCACCATTGTAGCCGCCGCTGTTCCCACCGGATGCATTCTTGCTCTCGGCGAACTCAATATCGTCTACAATAACGCGGACGCTGTATACCATCTGCCCGTCCTTGTTCGTATAGTTATCATTCTGAATCCTTCCGCTGAGGACCACCTTTATCCCCTTGCGCAAATATCTCTCAACAAATTCAGCTTGTCTGTTAAAACAAGTACAGTTAAAGAAGTCGGCATCCGGTTCGCCCTCACGCTTAAATCTTCTGTCAACGGCAATGGAAAAACGCGCTACTGCGGTCTGGCTGGCTCCCTGGGAGTACCTCACCTCAGGGTCTCTTGTCAAACGTCCCATAAGAATTACTTTATTCATACTGTTTTCTCGCTTTCTATTAAGCCTCGTCCTGTTTAACGATTAAGTATCTGATTACATTGTCCATGATACGGATACGGCTCTCGATCTCTGCCGGAACAGTGCTCTCAGCATCGAATCTGATGAAATAGTAGAAAGCTTCCTTCATCTTCTGAACTTCGTAAGCAAGTCTCTTCTTGCCCCAATCGTCCACTTCTGTGATGGTGCCACCGAATCTCTCGACAAGAGCCTTGCACTTATCAACTACGGCAGCTCTCTCTTCATCTTCGATCTTAGCGCTAACAACAACGGCTAATTCATACTTGTTCATGCTTGTTACCTCCTTTTGGTCTCTGGCCCGCACTGCAATGCGAGCAAGGAATTTTATTCATCACGAGTTAATATGATACCATAGTCACTCTCGTATTTCAAGTATTTTCGCAGGATTTTTCCAGTACTTTTCAAACTTTTCGTAACAGGTCAGACAGTTCACTGAATGGTTACGGCTTTTCCGGAACAGTGTTATCACATCCTCCATCCCGGAGCCGGATTTCATATTTTTACATTTTTCAATCTGTCATGCTTCCGCCTGGCAGATTTCCTTTATATTTTTTTCAAGAAGCCTTCTGGCTATCATGATCTGATGCCCGCATCCCCTACACCTGATCCTAAAATCCGCCCCCACTCTCAGAACCTCCCACTCCTTACTGCCGCAGGGATGCTGCTTCTTTAACTTTAATATGTCCCCTATATTGATGTCCATTTTTACAACCACGCCTTTCCTTTGGTCTTCAAGACCCACTTCCATATTAATACCATCCATATCCCCGGTTGACTTAATCTGTCTGACCCCTTTTTCCGTCTGCTCGGATTCCGGAATGTTTGAACTTTCCGGTTTTTGCAAATTTGCCGCCGGATCGCCATTTGAACTGATCTGATCCGTTATGGGAAAAGTATACCGTATATATACATGTGCCCACACTTCCTCACAGATTTCCCACGAAAAAGTCCTTCAGCACTCCCAAAAACTCCCTCAACAGATTATTCAGCAGATTTCCCCTGTGCGTACTGGCCGCCATACCCTGTACCGCGCCGTATCCCTGCTTCTTTGCAATAGACACCGCCCGGAAAACATGAAAATTATTTGTCACAATCACCACACTGTCTCCGCTCTTATCTATCAGTCCGGCACTGTACTCCAGATTCTCCTTCGTATTGGTCGATTTATCCTCCATCAGGATCCGTTCCCCGGCTATCCCCCGGGCAACCAGATAATCCCGCATTCCCTGTGCCTCGCTGACGGGCTCGTTACTGCCCTGTCCGCCTGACACCACCACTATGGTATCCGGATTCTCCCGAAGGTAGTCCAACGCCTTGTCCAGCCTTCTTTGCAGCACATCACTGGGACCCGACTCCTTCATCTGCGCCCCCAGAATAAGGCATACATCCGCTCCCGGCTTTGGCAACGCGTTAAGCTGGCTGAGGATCAGCCCCTCCACCACAAGAAACAATACGATGCACATTCCGAACAAAAGCTGTACGATCCTCCTGAGTCCTCTGGGAATCTTCTCCACCCAGGTCCTGTGTGCCAGGAAAAAGGAGAGCATTCCGCTTCCCACCGCCATCAGTCCCCAGACAATAAAAAAGTTGGTGCCTGTGCTGACAAAGAAGAACTGATATCCGAAATAGATCAGGCACAACACTCCAAACGCACCAAAAATAACCGCCGCTACAGGCTTATGCCCTTTGGCCACGCCGCGTCTGTCCAGATAAATCACACGTTTGCTTTTTTCCAATGGTATCAGCTGCTTTTTCTCTCTTCTCATGCATATACTGTAACATAAACCGCTCCGCAGTTTATGTCGAATGGCCGTCCGCCCGCTCCTTGTCCAGAATGGAATATCATACCATGATCGCAAAGCAATCATGGTATATATGGCCATACGGCCGATGACTGCCCTGAATATGGTCTTGTTCTACCATGATCACAAAGCAATCATGGTATATATGGCCATACGGCCGATGACTGCCTTGAATATGGTCTTTATTTTACCATGTTCTCGTATGTTTCGACGTACATGGGATCAGAAGTTGACACAATGCCTTTCTGTGTCATCATTATAGCATATATTATCCCCTGTTCTCAATAGCGCCCGCCTCCCCGTTTCTTAAGAATTTATGATAATTTGATGAAAATTCCTCTAAAATTATGTTATACTTATAAAAAGTATCAGGGGAATCCCCGGAAAGGATGCATATGAAAAATACACAGGATGCAATTCAAGAGCTAAAGCAGATCATCGACAAATATGACAACATTGTCTTTTTCGGCGGAGCAGGCGTTTCCACCGAGAGCGGAATCCCTGACTTCCGAAGCGTCGACGGCCTCTACCACCAGCAGTATGACTATCCTCCCGAAACCATCCTAAGCCACACCTTTTACCGGCATTACGGGGAAGAATTCTTCCGCTTCTACCGCAACAAAATGCTGTTTACGGACGCACAGCCCAACGCGGCTCATTTAAAGCTCGCCGAGCTGGAACAACGGGGCAAACTCCGCGCGGTGATCACCCAGAACATCGACGGCCTGCATCAGTCGGCTGGAAGCAAAACGGTTCTGGAGCTGCATGGTTCCGTGCTGCGCAACTACTGTGAACGATGCGGAGCCTTCCACGATGTGGCGCATATCCGGGAGTCCGCAGGCATACCCAAATGTCGGAAATGCGGCGGTCCCGTAAAGCCTGACGTGGTATTATATGAGGAAGGGCTTGACCAAAAGACCTTAAATTCCGCCGTCCGTTTTATACAGAAGGCTCAGGTGTTGATCATCGGAGGCACTTCCCTCGCCGTATATCCCGCCGCCGGGCTGATCGACTACTTTCAGGGAGAGAAGCTGGTGGTCATCAACAAGTCGCCGACCCCCAGGGACAGTCACGCCGACCTGTTGATACAGGCTCCTATCGGAGAAGTATTTTCACAGCTGTAAAAATGCGTCCCCGATCAGTGCTTACAGGCCCCCATTCCTTTATGAACCTGCAAGCCCACATGTCTGACAACAGATCCCATAAGAGAAAGCCGCCGCATGCGGTTCGAATTCTCTATCGTGAATATGCTCCAAAGCAGAAAGAGGACTGCCGCAGTCAATGTGACAGCCCCCTTTTTGCTTTCGGAAGCTCCGCTCTCTCTCGTTTGCCGTTTCAAACTATTTTCACCAGTCCGCTCCGAAAATATCAAAACTCTTGATCAATATCGGTTCCATTTTCGTTCTCTTTTTCGCTGCTTCATCTTTCCCCGACTCTGTCACCGCCGTCCCGCGCCATCGTCTGCATCCGGGCGCCCCTCAAGCGGATATGACCGTTTTCATCCATGGAATTCCCGCGCCGCCTTTGATCCAGCTCTATCCACTCGTCCAGTGTAAGCGGCTCGTAATCGGAATACTTGCAGAAACAATTGATCATATTGCAGGGAATCTTCTGTTCCTCTCCCTGCATATTAACCGTCACCGTATTCCGGGTCATCTCCTGAAACCGCTCCAGCAATCTCTGGTCTGTGGAATCATGGACATGACCATAGAGCATATAAGTTTTGGGCTTTCCGTCCTTATCCAGACGATATTGCCCATTATAACACATAATGGGGTAATGGCACAGAACCACTTTCCGCTTATTGTCAGAAAGCTCCTCATAATGTTTCATCCACTGAAAGCGGGTGGTATCGATCCTGCGATCGGATAAGATCTGATCATGATTCCCCAAAATAAGGTACAATGCTCCGTTCAGACGTCGTAACAGGGCATTGGTCTCCTCCGCCTTTCCCCATGAAAGATCCCCGATCACGACCACATCATCATTTTGGCGAACCTTACCATTCCACCTGGCGATCATATATTCATTCATTTCTTCCACACCGGCAAATCCGCGATGATCCATGTGATCGTTCATGGCGGAATGAAAAAAGTGCAGATCCGCAATATAATATCTCATTTATAATACCCCTTGTCCGCTTTTACATTCAAATTCCTCATCATGCCGTCTCCGACGGCACAGACAAAATGTGAAGCCCTCTCCAGCATTTCCGACCATACATAACAGTGCAGGCAGATCACTGAACTGTTACGATCATACAACAAAGAGCCCTGAGAAGCTGCCTCAGGACTCTTGAAAAGGTGCGAGCCGGATCTGAACCGGCGATGGCGGTGTTGCAGACGTATGCCTGCGTCCACACCGCCGCACCCACACGGTTTTCATAACCGGTCGGATCCCCATAACCGCCTTAAGTCCACCTTATTGTATGGAGGCAGTCGGTTCTCTGAACTTACTAAATTATAGCATGACAGAAGGCTGAAATCAATATTTATCAGCACTCTGTTCCGTGATTCTCCGTTCTTAGACACATTCTGAAATGGAAATGAGTTTTCCTGCACCTAACCACCTCTGATAAAACGCAGCCGCTCCCAAAATTGCGCCTGCAGCCATCCCTGCCAATGTTACGACAATAATGGGTTTTTAATACCCATATCTCTTTCTATATTTCAAAAACATAAAGGCAGACAGGGCAAGCGCCATCATTTCCGCCACAGGCGTTGCCAGCCAGATGCCGTTCACGCCAAAAACCAGGGGAAGTATCAGCATGGTGATCAGCATAAACACAAAGGATCTGGAAAATGCGAGGACGGCCGAAATAATCCCGTTGGACAATGCGGTAAACATCCCGCTGGCAAAGATATTAAATCCGATAAAAAATAATG
>JAIEKC010000115.1:0-1322 GCA_029064505.1 Acetatifactor sp. | reverse complement strand
GTCCCGAATCCGTCCGATTTTCTATCAGGTCACGATCCTGTATGTATATCATCTCCACATTATACCGGCCTTGCTCCAGTCGGTCCTCCGCACCTTCGATCACATTTCCGTCACGCTTCTTAAAGTGGTTATACTGCACTGCCGATTGGAAAATAATACTGCATCTGCCCTTAAGTTTCCGGTATGTCCTGATCTCCGTCCTGTGGATCCTGGTATTTCTGAAATGCTCCTCAGCTCCTTCATTATCCAACGCACTGATCTTCAGATCCAGTTTTTCCCGCAGTTCACTGGTGGTTCCTTTCGGAAGCCTTGCGGGATTCTTCTCATCAATGCCTGACAGATACCCCACCAGTACATTTTCCGCCCTGTTCTTCATCTCATCATAATGAAATCCCGGGAAATCCCGCAATATCTGCGGCAGATAAAGTTTTGTTGCCGCGGACACTGATTTGGGAGTGATCTCCTCTTCCCGATCCATATTCTCAAAACTTCCCTTAATGGTGTCCGATCCAAAGGCCATGCGGGTAAAAATCCTGACCTTATACCGGATATACCTGTAGGCGATGTAACCGCCGCACAGCACCGCCAGCGCCAGTATCAAAATAACGATGCTTCCTATCTGCCCTGTCGTCATCCTTCTCTCCTATCATGAAAGCTGACTCTGCCCATATCAAAGTTCACCTTCCTCGTTCGCACTGCCCGGCAGAAGCACCTCTGCATAGCTGTTCGAACATGACTTCTGCGCAAAAACACTTCTGATTCTACCCATATGAGCAGGCTCTCACGGTTACGCCTTCTTCTCTCACGCTGACCGGCAGAAGCACCCTCGCATGGCTGTTCGTTCGAACATGACTTCTGTGCAAAAATATTTCTGACTCTGCCCATATGAGCAGGCTCTCAAGACTCCACCTTCCTCACTCACATTTCCGGCAGAACCCCTGCATGGCCGCCCGTTTAAACATGACTTCTGTGTAAAAGTATTTCTGACTCTGCTCATCCGCGCAAAATCGCAGCAGTCCGTCTTCAGCCGAAGCTGAACGCTGACCGCCGCGACGTTTCGCCTCTCATATTTCTGATCGACAGATATACGCTCTTTACATCTGCTGTCTGCAACAACACAAGTTTCTTTTTATCATCACAGACCGCCATCGAAATTACTACCCTGCCTCTAATAAACTGCCTTTGCAATTTGGATAACCATAATCTTTCTGCGGTTTCTTCCCATGGCAGAAAGTCTTTAAAGATTCCACTCGCTTAAATTCTGTCGCTCTCGTCAAACACATCTCCGCACTCCGGACAGAATTTCGGGGGATGTGCCGGAT
>JAIEKC010000114.1:0-21458 GCA_029064505.1 Acetatifactor sp. | reverse complement strand
GTATTGGGATGATATCAGTCCCTTTATCAAGTTCGGCTGCCTGAAGGATGACAAGTTCTGTGAGAAGATGACGGATTACATCCTGTTCAAGAATCTGGACGGCAAATACCTGACCCTGCCGGAGTGCCTGGAGGTGAAGCCTGTGGACGCGGAGGAGCAGGAGGGCGCATCGTCTGAAAACGCGGAGAACGACAATGGGGAAAGCGCATCGGCCGAACATGCGGATGATGTATCTGCGGAGAGTGCGGTGGACGAGAACGGTGAGAAGGTGGAAGCCGAGATCGTTACCGATGACACAGAATCCGGGTCGGCGGAGAATGATGACGCGGAAGACGCTGAGGAGGAAAAGAAGGAGAAGATCATTTACTACGTCACCGACGAGCAGCAGCAGAGCCAGTATATCAATATGTTTAAGGCGGCAAAGATGGATGCGGTGATCCTGACCCACAATATCGACCAGCCTTTCGTGTCACAGCTGGAGTCCAAGAACGAGGGCATCAGGTTCCAGAGGATCGATGCCGATGTGACGGATGCTCTGAAATCCAAGACTTCCAAGAAGGCGGAGAAGGAGATGGAGGAGCAGGCTGAGGCTATCTCCAAGATCATGAAGAAGGCCCTGAAGAACGACAAGATCGTGATCAAGGTGGAGAAGCTGAAGAATAAGAAGATATCTTCCATGATCACTCTGTCCGAAGAGAGCAGACGTATGCAGGATATGATGAAGATGTACGCTGTGCCCGGAATGGATATGCCCGGATTCGGCAGTGAGGGAGAGACATTGATACTGAATGCGAACCATCCTCTGGTGCAGTATGTGACGGAGCACCAGGAGGGCGAGAATGTGGAGATGATCTGTGAACAGCTCTACGATCTGGCAAAGATCCAGCACGCGCCCCTTTCACCTGACGCGATGACCAGATTTGTTGCACGCAGCAATGATATTATGATGATGCTGGCAAAATAGTTTTTGAGGATTCCCGCGGGCAAATTGCAAAGCCGGCTGTGCTGACTTTGTGCCGCTGGTACGGAACCTGAATGACTGCCGCAGTTCGACGGACGGGCAGAAGAAAGTCGGTTGCTTTCTTCTGCCCGTTTTCTGATTCCGCAGGAAATGTCTTTCGGAGATATTCTGCGGTGTATGCATATTTCATGGGAAACCAATTCGAACCACTGTGGCATTCCCACGGGCCATGAGTCGGGTGGGTATGCCTGCATGCACATTTGACGAATGTCGCAAGGGTCAACCGCCGGCAGCACTGTAAGATCGATCCCCCGCTTCCCGCAGAGGGGGATCTGACTGCACGCAGTATGCAACCGTGTAATAGCCGTGGGTGTGCAGGGTAAAGCCCGCCTGTTCAAAGGGAGTAAGATCTGTGGCCTGATTCAGGATGTATGTGGCGTCGGGATCAGGTGCTGCGGGGTCAAAATCGTAGCTGAACCGTCCGAAGGAACGCGCATCCAGATAGGCGTCAGGGTAGTTGTAATATTCAACGGTCTCAATGTATTCCGTTACCGGCACTTCCGCAAGAAAGAGGATGCTGGAATGCTTCAGGCCGTAGCTTACATAGATCTGCCCGTCATGGGTGACGGCTTCCTTTACGGCGTCTTCCAGGCCGTCGCAGAAATAGTAGCCCAGGATTTCCCGGTATTCCGTAAAATAATAATGCTCAAATCCGATGAACATACACAGATAAAATACGGCAGGAAGGATCAGGTAGCGAAGACCGATCAGGCTGAAAAGATAGCAGACACCCAGTGCGGCCATGAGCATCATGGGAATGAACAGGATATTGTTGCGGTTTATGTTGGTGTATATCAATAATCCCAGAAGGATCCCTCCACCTAATTGGATCAGGAGGATAAGCTCGGGAGCTTCTTTTTTCTGAAGCATCTTTTCAATGGAGGTCTTGATGCAGTAAAAGGTTCCCAGAACGAAAAAGGAGAGTGTACCGGTATAGTAAATCCCGTATTTGCCGGTGGTGTTCCACGGCATATCATCGGACTGCAGTTCCATGATGGACCAGAGCCGGTGAGCCTTCAGGGACAGTTGTGAGAACGAGATCTCTCCGTCTCGCATAACAACAAGTCTGGGAATGGAGAGAAAAGGGAGACGGATTTCCTCTATCACATCCAGATTGACCAGCATAAACAATAGAAGCGGCGCTGCCAGAACGGCGAGGATCAGGCCGGACAGTATCAGGTGAAGATCAAATCGTATCTTTCTGAAGATCAGGCCGTAGATCAGCTGTAATAGTATTATCAGCGGCACTATGGGCCATATGGTGGCATAGCAGTACAGAGAGAGACCATACATGAGAGCGGAAAGCATAAGGTATTTGCTCTCTTCCAGCCCTCTCACGAAAAAGTACAGTCCGAAGATCATGAATCCCGGCGCCATATTGCAGTCCATGCCCCAGCGGGACATGCCGATGTGCCATGGGGAAATGGCAAGCAGAAACAGTGCGCAGAGTGCTGCCCTTTCACGGAACAGTCTTTTTGTCAGCAGATAAGTTACCCATAGAGTCAGGCAGCCGACAATGACCTGGGGGAGACGGATGACCCAGATCTTCGCTCCGAAGATCGCCATGAAGGGAATCATCAGATAGGTGTTGAGCGCGCTGGTACCGCTTCCCCATGTGGTCAGATAGACGGGAAAGCGGTAGCCGGCGGAATCCATGCCGTAATGGAGAAGATTGTAGGCGTCGTAGCCTGCAAATGCTTCATCCGGGTTAATGTCGCCCGGCACAATGCCGAACTGTCGGATGCGGGCGAAGATACCTATTGCCATGAACAGAAAGAAAAGAATGCGGGTATATTTTTGTGAGGGCAGGTGCTTTATTTTCAACATAGTATCCTCCGGTCAGATTTGATAAGGAGGGCAGCAGCTTCCCACTCAGGTATCTGACGCTGCCCTTTGCGGACATTATAGCAGTTTATGGAAGTGCGGTCAAATCATACATTGGGGTTTCATGAGGGAAGAGAGTGTAGTAAAATAGTGGGGAGGGAAACCGCCACAAGAGAAACGGCGAAGAGACAGAGCGGGAAAAGGAGAGGAACCATGACGGAAGAATTGCTGAGAGAATTGCGAAAGATCACTCCTGAGGAAGAGAAGCTGCTGACCGGGAAGACGGAGATCGAAAAGACTCTATATATGTCTTCCGAGAATGATATCGTGGATGCGGACAGGCTTCTGGAGGCGGGAAAGATGATCCAGATAAGGACGCATACCAGATTTGTTCATTTTCCAAAGCATACGCATAATTACATAGAAGTGATCTATATGTGTTCCGGAAGCACCCGTCATGTCATCAACGGTGAGGATGTAGTCCTCAGGCAGGGTGAGCTGCTGTTTTTAAGTCAGACAGCCACACAGGAGATCTATCCTGCGGGCGAGGAGGACATAGCGGTGAATTTTATAGTGCTGCCGGAATTTTTTGAATATGGACTGAACATGATGGAGCCGGAGGAAAACCAGCTCAGAAGCTTTATCATCGACTGTCTCAAGGGAGAGAAGGAGGCCACGGGATACCTGCATTTTAAGGTGGCGGATGTACTGCCGGTGCAGAATCTGGTGGAGAATCTGATCTGGACTCTTTGGCACAGACTGCCCAACAGGAGGCGGACAAATCAGGCTACTATGGGATTGCTGTTTCTGCAGCTGATGAATTGCACGGATAAGCTGACAACGGATGAAAAGGCGGGGCAGCAGAAACTTGTGATCTCTGTACTGAGTTACATAGAAAATCATTATAAGGAAGGTGAACTGACGGAGCTGGCCAACAGTCTGCACTATGATGTGTACTGGCTCTCCAGGGAGATCAGGAAACGCACGGGGAAGACCTACACGGAACTGATCCAGGCGAAACGACTGGGGCAGGCGGCTTACCTGTTGTCCGCCACGGGCCTGTCTGTGGCGGAGGTGTCGGAAGCGGTGGGGTATGACAATATCAGTTATTTTCACAGAATCTTTCAAAAAAAGTACGGCATGACACCCAGAAGATATCGTCTGGGAGAAAAAAAGACAAAATAGACAAAAAAATTTAAAAATGGACTATATTTTTGTGCTACACTTATGTTATAATGATTCCATATTCAAGGCAGTCGGCGGCCGAATGGCTATCCATGCCGTGATCGTCCTGTGATCATGGTATAATAAGTTCATATTCAAGACTGTCAGCGGCCGAATGGCCATCCATACCATGATGGGGCTGTGATCATGGTACCATGGTTCTGCTGGTACAAAACTCATAAAAAACATTGGAGGTAAGCGGGTAATGGAAATCAAAGATTTTACTGATATGACACAGTTTGAGCATATCATGTCAAGCTGGGCGAAGGCTACCGGTTTGGCTACGGTTGCAGTAGGAGGGGACGGCAAATATATCTCTGAGTGTTATAATTTTACTGACTTTTGTATTAAGCTGACGCGTGGAAGCGCAGAGGGGTGCGCGAGATGCGAGAGGTGTGACAGGGAAGGAGAGGGCGTGTATCACTGCCATGCGGGCCTGATCGATTTCGGGATTCCGCTTATCGTGGAGGGTAAGAAGGTCGGTTCCGTTATTGGCGGCCAGGTGCTTCCGGCAGAACCTGATGAGGAGAAATTCCGCAGGGTTGCCAGAGAGATCGGCGTCAATGAGGATCTCTACATTGAAGCGTTACATAAGGTAAATGTGCGCACGGAGGAGGCGATCAATGCTTCCGCTGAGCTGCTGGGCGAAGTGCTGAACAATTTTATCAATGCAGAATATGCGAAGAAGATCAACGGGAAAATTATCGCCAAGCTCTCCAGAGGTGCGGAAAGCACAAATAAGCTGGTGGAACGTATCACGCTGAAAACCACGGAATTGAAGGCTTTACAGAATAAACAGAAGATTTTGGCTCTGAACGCAAGTATTGAGGCGGCAAGGGCAGGAGAGAAGGGCGCAGGCTTTGCGGTTGTTGCCAAAGAGGTAGGCAAGCTGTCAGAACAGAGTACTGTAGTCAATAAGGAAATTGAGGAGATCGTTTGCAACATTTCTGCTGAGGTGGAGGCCATGAAGGACTGATTGGCGCAACAGTTCAGACAGTCCCTCCCGTGAAGTCAAAATCGCGTTCCTGTGCGATTTTGCGAGGTCTGCGGGCGCCAAAACGCATTTTGCGTTTTGCGTGCATTTTCGTAACAGTTCAGATCCCTGTCTGAACCGTTACTGATTGGCAAATAAGGACACTTTTGCAACAAAAGGTGTCCTTTTTTTATACTCCGGTCTGTGGTAAGATAAAGGAAGAGAGCAGCGGAACAGATTGATATGAGAGGCATTTGGATCAAGAAAGGAGAGGATGGCAATGAATCTGTATTATCTGGGAATCGATATTGGGGCATCCAGTGGCAGACATATTCTTGCACACCTGGAAGACGGCAGGATGGTGTTGGAAGAAATTCACCGTTTCCCTAACGGAATGGTGGAAAAGGACGGTGAGAATGTCTGGGATGTGGACGGACTTTTTAAAGAGATCAAGGCAGGCATGAAAAAATGTGTTGAACTGGGGAAGATTCCTGTCAGCGTGGGCATTGATACATGGGGTGTGGACTTTGTGCTCCTGGATGAGGACCAGAATCGTATCGGAAATGCCGTGGCATACCGTGACGGCCGCACAAAGGGTATGGATGAGGAAGTATATAAGATCATTTCCGAGGATGACCTGTATGCCAGAACCGGTATCCAGAAGCAGATTTTTAATACTATTTATCAGCTGATGGCGCTGAAGGTAAAGAAGCCCGGGCAGCTGGCAAGAGCGAAGACCATGCTTATGATGCCGGATTATTTCCACTTCCTGTTGTCAGGTGTGGCTGCCACAGAGTATACCAATGCCACCACAGGACAGCTGGTAGACCCTGAGACGAAGAAGTGGGATATGGAATTGATCCGGAAGCTGGGTTATCCGGAGGAAATTTTCCAAAGGATCGTGACTCCCGGTACGGTGCTTGGGGAGCTGACGGAGGAGATTCAAAAAGAGGTCGGCTTTAGCTGTAAGGTGATCGCTCCGGCCACACACGATACGGGTTCCGCAGTGATCGCGGTGCCTACCGACAGTGATAACACTCTCTATATAAGCTCCGGTACATGGTCCTTAATGGGAACGGAACTGTTCCGGGCAAACTGCTCCAGGGAGAGCAAGGCGAACAATCTGACCAACGAGGGCGGTTATGACTATCGTTTTCGCTATCTGAAAAATATTATGGGACTTTGGATGATCCAGTCCGTAAAGAAAGAGATCGGCGGCAGTTTGGGCTTCGGCGAGATCTGCGAGCAGGCATCCAGGTGTGCGATCTCTTCCATTGTAGACTGTAATGACGACCGTTTTCTGGCACCTGCAAACATGACAGAGGAGGTACAGGCGGCGTGCAGAGAATCCGGCCAGCAGGTACCGGAGGGCATTGCCGAGGTGGCATGCGTCATTTACAACAGTCTGGCGAAGTGTTACGCAAAGACCATCAAAGAGATCGCGGAGATCACCGGACAGGATTATGACAGGATCCATATTGTGGGCGGCGGCGCTAATGCAGACTATCTGAACAGACTGACCGCGGAAGCCACAAAGATCCCCGTTTATGCAGGTCCCACTGAGGCTACGGCGATCGGCAATCTGGCAGCTCAGATGATGGCGCTGGGAGACCTGGAGGATTTGAAGGACGCAAGGGCATGTGTGTTCCGTTCATTCCCCATTGCAGAATACAAATAGCCTGAAGGAAGACCGGGTGGTCATGAAGAGCTGTCGGAGCTGTTCGACGGGAAGTGTCCGCGAAGACAGCCGGGGACGTCAGTGCGATTGATACTGCTTGACAGTTAAAATTTCCGAGTAACCTGACTGCATAACGCCAGCCATATGCGTTTAACCAATGCAGTACGGTAAATTCCGGCGTTATGTAGTATAAGTGAAGTATGATCGGTCCGTGAAGGACCGTATAACGAGAAGGCAAGTGTTGAGTATCCAAAAATTTATATAAAAGGAGAAGAAGATATGACAAGATTTGAATCCGCAAAAGAGATCTACGCTTCCTATGGAGTGGATGTGGAGGCAGCAATGAAAACCTGTATGGAAGCGCCTGTTTCCCTTCACTGCTGGCAGGGCGACGATGTGATCGGTTTTGACCATGACGGCCCGCTGACCGGCGGTATCCAGACCACGGGAGATTATCCCGGCAAGGCTAAGACTCCGGAACAGCTGATGGCTGACATGGATAAGGCATTAAGCCTGATGCCCGGAAAGAAGAAGCTGAACCTGCATGCAAGCTATGCCATCTTTGAGCCGGGTGAGTTTGTGGACCGTGACAAGCTGGAGCCCAAACACTTTAAGAAATGGGTAGATTTTGCAAAAGAGAGAAATATGGGAATTGATTTTAACCCCACCTTCTTCTCCAGTGATAAGGTAAAAGACGGCCTGACACTGTCCAGCCCTGACGAGGAGACCAGACAGTTCTGGATCAACCACGGCAAGGCATGTGTACGCATTTCCCAGTATTTTGCTGAGGAGACCGGCGTACCCTGTGTTATGAATATCTGGACCGGCGACGGTTCCAAGGATGTTCCCGCTGACCGTATGGGTCCCAGAATGAGATATAAGGATTCCATTGAGCAGATTCTCTCCGAGCCTTTTGACAGGGATAAGGTGAAACCCTGCGTGGAGTCCAAGGTATTCGGTATCGGCGTGGAGGCTTACACAGTGGGTAGCGCGGAATTTACTTTAAGCTTCGCGGCAAGCCATGAGGGCTGTCTGCCTCTGATGGACAACGGACATTATCATCCCACCGAGGTGGTATCCGACAAGATTCCCGCGCTGCTCTGCTTCTATCCCGAGATCGCTCTGCATATTACAAGACCGATCCGCTGGGACAGCGACCATGTAGTACTATTTGATGATGAGACAAAGGAGATGGCGAAGGAAATCGTAAGATGTGACGGCCTGAACCGTGTCTATATGGCACTGGATTACTTTGACGCAAGCATTAATCGTGTGTCCGCATGGGCGGTAGGTTTCAGGAGCTGGCAGAAGGCTCTGCTGGCAGCTCTCCTTACTCCCAATGCAGAGTTGAAGAAGCTGCAGGATGAGTCCAGATTCACAGAGCTGATGGCATCCCAGGAAGCTGTCAAGCTGCTTCCTCTGGGAGATATCTGGGAGGAGTACTGCGCCCGTCAGAACGTCGTATCGGACAGAGACTTCTTTGCCGAGGTTAAGAAGTACGAGGATGAAGTGCTCTCCAAGCGCAATTAATGTATGGAATGAGATGATTTGTGCCGCACCTGAAATATGAGATTTCAGGTGCGGCGGAATTATGCGGGAAGAAATTGATCCGCAAGGTGCAGTCGGATGACATGGATCTGATAAACAGGAACACGGATTCAGGGAACAAGGAGGTTATCATGAACAATATTTTCGGTGTTAAAGTAATGGATGATTATATCCGTATGTGTCATGACGGCGTGAGACAGGGCTGGCATGAGAGGAACGGCGGTAATCTGACTTATCGCATGACGGAGGAGGAAGTGGCGGAATGCCGCCCCTATTTCAAGGCGGAACCGGGTCCCTGGGTGGAACTGGGAGTGCAGGCTGACAATCTGAAAGGCGAGTATTTCATCTCTACCGGAAGCGGAAAGTTCCTGCAGAATGTGGGCCTGGAGCCACAGAACAGCATTTGTATTGTGGAGATCAATGACAAGGGTGACTCCTATCGTATTGTATGGGGGCTGGAGAGCGGCGGCAGACCTACCAGTGAGTTCCCCACCCACTTTATGAATCATTCCGTGAGAAAGCGTGTGACGAAGGGTGCAAACCGCGTTATTTACCATGCGCATACGCCCTATGTGATCGCACTGACTTATGTGCTTCCCCTGAAGGCGGAGGTATTTACCAGAATGCTGTGGAAGAGCGCTACCGAGTGCTGCGTGGTATTCCCCGGCGGAGTGGGCGTTGTACCCTGGATGGTGCCCGGCGGTCCCGAGATAGCGAAGGCTACCTGTGTGCTTATGGAAAAGTATGATGCGGCGATCTGGTCTTTCCACGGTCTGTTTGTATCCGGGCCTGACTTTGATACGGCGTTCGGTCTGATGCATACCATTGAGAAGGCGGCACAGATCGCGTCCATCGCACTGTCCGCAAACGGCGGCAGAGCGCCACGGCAGATGATCACGGATGACAATATCCGTGCCATCGGCAGGGATTTCGGGGTGGAACTGAACGAGGAGATCTTAAGCTACCGGCCTGAGGGGGACGATATGTTCTGATGAGTACCGGGGGTGATACCATTGGTACTGTCTGTTTCGCGCCATGCGCCGTTACAATTTCCGGATGATGCCATCGCATCGCCGTCGAAATTTTGTCCGGCATTGGTATGGACCATGCAGCCTGCAGGTTCCATTCCTGACCGGCCGGAAAGTATAAATGGACCGGAACAGTCTGAAAGAACTGAAACAGTCTGAATGAACCGGAGCAGTCTGAATGAATCGGAACAGTCTGAATGAACCAGAACAGTCTGGAAAATCGGGGGTGCCGGTAATTGCGGACGGGATCCCAAAACGGTTATAATGTATTGGTTTATATGGAAGGGCATAGGGTGGTTTGTGAGGAATCATCCTATGCTTTTGTGTTGGACTGTATTGCATTGTTTCCCTGAAACGCCTGGCTGTTTTCGCAAAGCCTCAGTAAACGGGAGATGGAGATTCCGAGAGGATATTAAATAGAAAAGGAAAGAATGTATATGGGCTTGGAAATGATAGATGCGGGGTGGCTTTCCATTCTGCCGCCCCTGATCGCGATCACGCTGGCATTGATCAGCAAAGAAGTGTATTCCTCCCTGTTTCTGGGGATCTTGTCGGGAATGTGTGTGTACTGCCTTTCCACCGGCGGAAATATTTTGCAGGCGGTCACGTATGTGTTTGATATGATGGCGTTGAAGATCGGTGAAAATGGATATATGATCATTTTTCTGGTGCTTCTGGGTTCCCTGGTGGTGATCGTGACCAGGTCCGGCGGCTCCGATGCCTATGGCAGATGGGCGGGGAAACGGATCCGGAAAAGGGTCAGTGCGAAGCTTGCTACCGCCCTGTTGGGGCTCCTGATCTTCGTGGATGACGGGTTCAATTGTCTCACGGTGGGTACGGTTATGCGCCCCATTACCGATAAGTGCAGGATTTCAAGGGAAAAGCTGGCCTATCTGCTGGATGCCACTGCAGCTCCGGTGTGCATTATCGCTCCCATATCCAGTTGGGCTGTGGCTGTGGCATCGGAGGTGGAAGAGGCGGGCGGACTGAATGCTTTCGTCCGGACGATCCCTTACAATCTGTATGCCATTTTGACTATTGTCATGGTATTTTTCCTGAGTATTACGGATTTTGACTTCGGTCCCATGAAGAAGGCGGAGCAGGACAGACTTGCGGAGAAAGCGGCGGTGCGTCCACCGGAAACTGTCAAAGGAAAGCGGTCCTTGAAGGAAACGCAGAATGTGAAGGAAAAGCAGGCTGCGGAGAAAACACGTCCTGCGGAGGAAACAAAAAAAGGTACGGTTCCGGATCTGCTTCTTCCGGTGCTGACATTGATCGTCTGTGCGATCCTGGGAATGGCATACGTGGGAGGTTATTTTGACGGAACATCTTTTGCGGAAGCCATCGGTGTGAACCCTACCGCCGGGCTCACTCTGGGAACCTTTGCGGGACTGACAGTGGCGATGCTCCTGTATCTTCCGCGGAGGATCATGAGTCTGAGGGAATTTATGACAGGGGTTATCGACGGGATCAAGACCATGATTCCCGCGCTGACCATTCTGATCCTGGCGTGGGCCCTGGGAGGAGTGTGCCGGGAAATGATCGGGACGGGAATCTTTGTCAGTAATTTTGTGACGGCGGCGAAGCTGCCCTTTGGTTTTCTGCCTGCTATTGTGTTTATAGTGGCGGCATTCCTGTCCTTTTCCATGGGGACGGCATGGGGAACTTTCGGAATCCTGCTGCCCATTGTATCCATGCTCTGCGTGGGAACCGATGGCGCCGCCGTCCTGATCCCGTCTCTGGGGGCGACCCTGGCGGGCTCGGTGTACGGGGATCACTGTTCCCCGATCTCGGACACTACCATTCTGGCGTCCACGGGAGCGCAATGCGATCATCTGCGCCATGTGGAGACCCAGCTGCCCTATGCCACACTTGTTGCGTGTGTGTGCTTTGTGGGCTATCTGGTGGCGGGAACAGTGCGAAATCCGTGGATCACGGTGGCAGCGTCTGTTATCCTGCTTCTGGCGGTATTCGGAGTGATCATATTCCGGCAGAAACGCGAGGGGAAGTAACTGTTCAAAGCCGGGCACATTCGGTTGAAACGGCTCCGGACAGTCACAGGAAAGCGTGTTTGGATCGTTGCAGACACGGACTGCAGCGAATTGATTTTGAGACGATTACCATCCTGTACGGTGGTAATGGTTCCGGGAAATCAACGGTATTGAATGTCATTGCCCGGAAACGGATCCGATCTGACAAGCTGTTTCGGGAAATCCAGTTCCCGGAGCAGCTTTAATGCTTCCGTCACATCCCCCACGTGCTCTCTTCCGTGGCTGTCGCTGGAGGGGATCACAGGGCAGGAGAGCGCTTCGCAGGTGCGGAGCATGGCGGCGGCATTGACACGGCAGTCCCTGCGGTAGCTGTCCGGCAGGAGGGAGACATTGTTCAGCTCGGGAATGACGCCCATGGTCAGGGCGGCTGAAAGCAGTTCCCTGTAATCAACCGGAAAACGGGAATCGTCGCAGTGGCCGATGATCTTTACCCCGGGGTGGTGCATGGCCCGGATGTAAGCTCTGGTGTTCTCGGCGGCGGATCCGGAGGTATAGATGGGACGGTGGGTGCTGATAATGCAGAAATCCAGCCTGCCCAGAATATCGTCCGGAATATCCAGGTGTCCTTCCGTGTCCAGAATATTTGCCTCGGCGCCGTAAAGGAGTCTTATGCCGAAACGGTTTCTCTCACACAGAAATAAACTGCGGAAATAGGACAACCCGGCGCTGCCCGCCGTGGCGGGACCGTGATCACTGATTCCCAATACCTTCATGTGCCGTTGGGCGGCTTCCTTTGCCAGATCCGTGATCCGGTCATCTGTGCCGTGGCCGCTGGCGCAGGTGTGGGTGTGCAGGTCGATTTTGGCGTATGAAGGTGCCGCGATTCCGGTATTTTCCGCGGTATCTGCCGTATTTGTATTTCCTGCGATAAAACTATGTCTGTTCATGATCTTCATGTGTCCATTTCTATGATCTGTCATGGCTCTGATTTCCTCATGGGTTAATATCTTGCTGCCCGCAGCGTTCAGAAAGAAGCCGGGGCGGATGCCATGCAGATACATTTTGGTCGGCAAATGTTTTCGCTGTCAAGTATAAATTGGTTTGATGAAAAACAATTCCATAGGCTGGGCCGCTCCGGGAATATTTATGACCAGCGCCCCTGCATCCTGATATCCGATCTTTCTGTAGAAGTGCTGCGCATCTTCATCTGACTGGGTGGATACCATAACCCAGTCGTACCCCAGTCCTTTCATCTCTTTCTCCCAGTGAAGCATCAGCTTTTTCCCCAGTCCTCTGTGCTGACAGGAGGGGGATATGTAGAGCAGGTTGCAGAAGGGAGTGTTGTCCCAGAAGAGGTTGTAGCGCAGCAGCCCTGCGGGATTGCTGTCCTGCAAGAGAACATATCCCATTTTATCCCGGACTTTTCTGTCAAATTCCGTCTCGGATATATGTTTGTCCAAAGTGAACCAGAAGCTTCTGTCACCCGGTTCCGCGTGTCGGATCGTCAGCATGAAAATCCCTCCCTGGCGCTGTTTTGCCATTATGGTGTGTCTGCTGTTTTAAATATGGTTTTATTATACTCTAAGTCCGCGTGAAGGGCAAGGGTGTGAGGAACTCAGAACGGAAAGCTGTCTTACGGACTGTCTGATCAGGTGTGTGGAGAAAACAGGCAAGCAGTTTGTCTTTCTTATTGACAAATGTTGAAAAATGGGATTCGCCGATCCGTGAGGCAAAGGAAGAGGCCGACGCGCAGACTGTTTATCTGAATCTCTTACGAGAATGGTTTAAGAATAATAATTTTACGCCGCAGGTCGTAGAGGCAGCTTATATGACAGGGATTCTGCCGGTCAAGAAGGATGGCCCGCAGTCGGCATACGAATGATCGGGAAAGAAAACCAACAAAACTCAAACCATACCTCACAGAAAAACCAACAAAACCCAAAATAAAACCACAAAAAATTAATAAAATAACTCGTGGTTTTGTTGACATATGGGATAGGGAGGAATATACTGAATATATGAGTTTACAGAAGACGGAAATCGATCTGTGAACCGTTCAGGCTGTCGGCTTTGATTTGACAGGTTGTCGGAAGCTGTCGGGGCCTGCACAGATTTATAAGACATACGGGAATGCGCATTGATCAAATGTGTATACAGCTGGCGGGAAAACGGCTGAAAATTCTGATAAATGCAGGTCGCGGGAAGATATATTGTCTTAACGGAGGAAAATATGCCGGAAGTCAGCGTAAAGGTAAATGGCGAAAATGTAAAAATGCATGTGGAAAGGCTGTTTCATTCCAGAAATCCCGTAACGAAAAAACATCATGTTAATTTTAAAGAAGCAGGCAGCAAGAGAGGGGTTTGTCTGCATTGCCGGGATGAAGAAGAGGCAGAAGCGCTGGTCAGGGGAATCCGTGAGGGAGAAATAACAGATTTAACAGATTATCATGCAGAGTTTCACTCATGGAATTAGAGATTGTCTATGGCTGATCAGCATCTGCAGGCGCTGTATATTGTAAGAAAGCAGCAGTTCAGGCAGCCTCTCCCGGGAAGTCAAAATTGCGTTTCTTTGTAATTTTGCGAGACCTGCGAGCGCAGTGTGCATCATTGTAACATTTCAGTGACCTGTCTGAACTGTTACGTAAGAAAAGGTTCAATGCATGTGCCGGGTAACACTTTCTCGAGAAATATAATAACAAAGAATATAAGAGCAGAAGATACAGAATGATATAGAACATGGATGGAAATGTAAGGGAGAAGCAGGGATCCAAACAGAGAAAGAAGCAGAAATCAGGACAGAGAAAGCAACAGGGATCAGAACAGAGAAAGAAATAGAGATCATGACAGAGAAAGAAGCAGAAATCAGGACAGGGAAAGAAACAGAGATAGGAATAAAGAATAATCGAACCACGAAAGGAGCCATTATGGAGAAGTATTACACTCTTGAAATCCCCAAAACAGACAGAATACCCAAACTGGTAGCGCATCTGTATGCCAAGATGCCTGAGATCGAGTCAGCCAGAGCCAGACTGATTGCGGAATCTTACAGGGAGACGGAGGCGCTGCCCATCGTGATGCGCCGGGCGAAGGCCTTTGAGCATATTCTGGATAACATTCCCATTATCATCAGGGAGAACGAGCTGATCGTGGGCAGTACCACCATCGCTCCGAGAGGATGCCAGACCTATCCCGAATTTTCCTATAAGTGGCTGGAAGCGGAGTTTGAGACTGTGGCCACCCGCAAGGCAGATCCTTTCTACATAGCAGATCAGACCAAGAGAGAGCTTCTGGAGGCGGATGCCTACTGGGAGGGTAAGACCACCAGTGAACTGGCTACTTCCCTTATGACGGAAGAGACCAGGAAAGCCATCGACCATAATATTTTTACCCCCGGAAATTATTTTTATAACGGCGTGGGACATGTCACCGTGCAGTACGATAAGGTACTGGCTGTCGGGTATGAGGGCATTATCGCGCAGGTGGAGGACGAGCTTGCAAAGTGCGATCCCGGCGACCAGGATTACTGTACCAGAAGCCAGTTCTTACAGGCCGTGCTCATCAGCTGCCGTGCGGTCATCCGCTATGCCCGGCGCTATGCCGATCTGGCGGAGAAGGAGGCGGCTGCCTGTGCGGATGCGGGCAGAAAGCAGGAGCTTCTGCAGATCGCTTCCAACTGCCGCAGAGTGCCTGCGAAAGGAGCCACGGGCTTCTATGAGGCGTGCCAGAGCTTCTGGTTCGTACAGCAGCTTTTACAGATCGAGTCCAGCGGGCATTCCATTTCCCCCGGACGCTTCGACCAGTATATGTATCCTTATTATAAGAAGGATCTGGACGGCGGTAAGCTGACCAGAGAGTTTGCCCAGGAGCTTCTGGACTGTATCTGGGTGAAGCTGAACGACCTGAACAAGTGTCGTGACGCGGCAAGTGCGGAGGGATTTGCGGGCTACAGCCTGTTCCAGAATCTGATTGTGGGCGGTCAGGACAGGGACGGCAACGATGTGACCAATGACCTGTCCTTCATGTGTATTACGGCGTCCAAGCATGTATTTTTGCCCCAGCCTTCCCTGTCCATCCGTGTGTGGAACAAGACACCCCACGCGCTGATGCTGAAGGCGGCGGATCTGACCAGAACGGGAATCGGACTTCCTGCTTACTATAATGACGAGGTGATCATTCCCTCTCTGCTGAACATGGGGCTGACCATGGAGGATGCCAGAGAGTATAATATCATCGGCTGCGTGGAGCCTCAGAAGGCGGGCAAGACCGAGGGTTGGCATGATGCGGCATTCTATAATATGTGCCGTCCTCTGGAGCTGGTGTTTTCCAACGGCTATGACAAGGGTGAGAAGATCAGCATTGAGACCGGCCGTGTGGAGGATATGACCAGTTTCGAAGAGTTTTATGACGCTTATAAGAAGCAGATGGATTACAATATCTCCCTGCTGGTCAATGCGGATAACGCCATTGATGTGGCTCATGCCACACGCTGTCCGCTGCCCTTCCTTTCCTGTATGGTGGATGACTGTATCAAGAGGGGCAGGACGGTGCAGGAGGGCGGAGCCGTCTATAACTTTACCGGCCCCCAGGGCTTTGGCATTGCCAATATGGCGGATTCCCTCTATGCCATCAAGAAGCTGGTATTTGAGGAGAAGAAGGTGACTCTGGCCGAGTACAAGCGAGCCCTTGCCATGAATTACGGACAGGGATTTGACGAGATCTCGGCGGCGGAGATCGTGACCCAGATCGTTCGGGAGATGGAAGCCAAGGGCATGCAGGTGGACGAGAACGAGATCGCCACCATGATCGCAACAGTTATGAATGCAGAGCTTCCTGCGGAAGAGAAGCAGAAGTACGAGGCTCTCAGGGCGATGATCGATGAAGTGCCCAAATTCGGAAACGATATCGAGGAAGTGGATATGTTTGCCAGGGATGTGGCTTACACATACACCAGGCCTTTGCTGAAATACAGGAATCCCAGAGGGGGACAGTTCCAGGCGGGACTGTATCCCGTGTCCGCCAATGTGCCCCTTGGCGCGCAGACAGGCGCTACACCTGACGGCAGACTGGCACACACTCCCGTGGCGGACGGTGTGTCACCCTCCGCTGGCAAGGATGTGCACGGGCCTACCGCGGCGGCAAACTCTGTGTCCAAGCTGGATCACGGAATTGCTTCCAACGGTACTCTGTTCAACCAGAAGTTCCATCCCACGGCGCTTTCCGGAGAGAAGGGACTGGAGAACTTTGTGGCACTGATCCGTTCCTATTTCGACCAGAAGGGAAGCCATATGCAGTTCAATGTGGTGGACAGGGAGACGCTGCTGGATGCCCAGAGGAATCCTGAGAAGTACGCACATCTGGTGGTCAGGGTTGCAGGTTACAGCGCGCTGTTCACAACCCTTTCCAAGTCTTTGCAGGATGATATCATCCGGCGTACGGAGCAGGGATTTTAGAGCGTGCGGGCATTCTTTCCATGCAGGATTTCTGCGGTAAAGAGGCAAGGAACTGTTCAGACAGGGCGCTGAGCTGTCGCGATGTTTCAGGTTCCGGGTACGGTTGTGACGGAGGATACTGACTTGAAAAATGTATTGTATGTGACGGATCTGGACGGGACGCTGTTGAACAGAAGCAGCAGGATCAGCACCGGGAGTATGGAGATCATCAATGGTCTGGTGGAGCAGGGAATGCGGTTCACTTATGCCACGGCCAGGTCATTGGTGTCGGCCTCAGTGGTTACAGCCGGGTTGTCTGCCCATATCCCTGTCATTGTGTATAACGGGGCGTTTATCATGCAGCCTGCCACCGGAGAGATACTGTCACAGGAGAAGCTCGGCGGGGAAGAGATCCGCGCGGTAAGAGTCGTTCTGGATGAGTATGATGTGAACCCTCTGGTGTACTCTTTCACAGACGGTGTGGAAAAGGTGTCCTGGATCACCGGAAAAGAAAACGAGGGTATCAGATACTATCTGGATTCCAGGAAGGGTGACAGACGCCTGAATCCGGTAGATAATAAGGAAGAATTATATCGGGGGAATATATTTTATTTTACCTGTATTGGGGAAAGAGAGGAGCTTCGGCCCGTATATGAGGTCTTTTCACGGGATGACAGATACCGCTGCACTTTTCAGCAGGAATTGTACAGACCGGAATTCTGGTGTGAGATCATGCCGGCGAAAGCGACAAAGGCATATGCCATCCAAAAGCTGAAGAAAGCCTGGAACTGTGACAGAGTGATCTCTTTCGGCGATGCCGTAAATGATATTCCCATGTTTGAGGTATCGGACGAAGCCTATGCCGTGGAGAACGCGGCGGAGGAATTAAAGGCGTTGGCTACAGGAGTGATAGGCAGCAATGAAAATGACGGAGTGGCCAAGTGGCTGGAACAACGATTCAAGGGAGAAGCAAAGAGCGGATATGGATTATCTACAGACAAAAGGACGTATCTTTGATATTCAGCGATATTCAATACATGACGGCACAGGCATTCGGACGATCTGCTTCTTAAAGGGATGTGTCCTGCGCTGCAAATGGTGCTGTAATCCCGAATCCCAGGAGTATGGCATTCAGGAGATGACGGTCCGCGGGAAGACTAAGATCATAGGACAGGATGTCACTGTGGCGGAGGTCATGGAGACTGTAGAGAAGGACAGACCCTATTATAATCGCTCCGGAGGCGGTCTGACACTGTCGGGCGGCGAGAGCCTGTGCCAGCCGGAGTTTGCCAGAGATCTGCTCCGGGCGGCGAAAGCGGTGGGCATCAACACGGCGATGGAAAGCATGGCCTGCGCCAAATGGGAGGTGATCGAACAGATCCTCCCTTATCTGGATCACTATCTGATGGATATCAAGCACATGAACAGTGCGAAACATAAGGAATTCACCGGAAAAGGCAATGAACTGATGCTGGAGAATGCGGGAAAGATCGCGTCATATAAACAGACGAAGCTCAGCATCCGTGTGCCGGTGATCCCTACATTTAATGACAGTCCCGAAGAGATACGGGATATTGCCGTTTTCGCGGACAGGCTTCCCGGAGTGGATGAGATCTATCTGCTCCCATATCACAGGCTGGGACAGGATAAATATGAGAGACTGGGCAGAAAATATGAACTGCCGGATATCCTTCCGCCGGAGCCTGAGCATATGCAGATGCTGAAAAAGGCAGTGGAGGCATGTTCGGAGCTGAGGTGCCGGATCGGCGGATGATGGAGCCGCAGCGCCAAAAGCTGTGAGAAGACATCACAGTGGTGTAGAGCGTGTTAGAAAAATGCTTTCCCGAGGTGTGCGTCACAGTTTGCGGGATGCAAGATTTGGGAGACGTAGTGGGGCTACGGTGACCAAATTGGGGCGCAGCAGGCCGCGAAGTGGGGCGTGCAAACCAGGGGAACGATTTTTCAAACACGCTCCAGAGAGGACAGTAACTGAGAAGAATTCTATGAATGAAAAAGATGACTGGCGTCTGGAGGTGAAGGATGCAGAGTCTTTGAAAAGCGAATGCATCAATCCCACTGACGGCGAAGAAATTGTGAAATATGCGCCACACCTGAAAAGCTGCTTTTTCTGTTGGGAGGAAGTTCGGGATACGCCGCTTCAGCGGTGGTTTATTCCGGAGAATGTGAGCTGTTGTATTTGTGAAGAATGTTATAATGATTTCAAAGAGGTGTTCGGATGGAAACTGCTTGACGGCTGGGATATCGAGTGGCCGGATGCTTCGGGTGTACAATAAAATGAGAAGAAGAGAGTATCGTAATCCTGATCCGGGAACCTGCCCAAACAGGTAAACAGAGTTGATGTAAGAAGAACATTTGGGTTCCATATGGCAGGTTTGTGTGTCATCCAAATATTTCATACATGGAATGTTACAGCCGCACATGCGGCGGAAGGTGAGAAGAGATGGATTGGCTTGATGAGAAGAAAAAACAGAGGATCGTGCAGGAGCTGGTGCCTGGGAAACAGATCACGCTGGCCCATATCATTGCCAGCCCAGGTCCTGTTTTATATGAAAAACTGGGACTTGACCCCAGTGTCGATTATGCCAGGGCGGCGATCGGCATTCTGACCGTATCTCCTGCGGAGACTGCGATCATCATGGCGGATGTGGCCATGAAAGCGGCGGCAATCGACTTGGGCTTTGGGGACCGGTTCAGCGGTTCCCTGATCATAACCGGAACGGTATCCGAGGTGGAGGCTTCAGAGCAGGCGATCTTGGATTATGTGGAGAATAAACTGGGATATACGGTATGCGGGATCACCCGCACCTGACCGGAAGCATTCCGAAAGGATGGTTGTGTTATTCCTGAAGAAGATTTTGTTGTTTTCGGAGTTGATTCTTCAGACACACTCTTGGAATGGCTGTATCATTCTCTTAAGAATACATAGACGGCATTTTATCAGGCTTGTGGGGTTTCGTTGACTGTCGATGTTGCAGGAAGAGGTATGGCGGCATATTTGCCGGAGTATGTGAGCACGGGAGAGAGGGATTATGGCGAAAAACATTTACCCGACAGGAATGCTGGATGACATCACGTTTGTGGGTATTTTCACGAATTATCAGGGGAAATGGGTGTATTGCCGGCATAAGCGCCGTGAAAGCTTTGAACATCCGGGCGGACATGTGGAGCCCGGCGAGACCCCGATGCAGGCGGCGAAACGGGAATTGTATGAAGAGTCAGGGATCACGGATTGCAGATTAACACCGCTTTGGGATTATGAATACATATGGCCGGACGGCACGGGAAAGAATAATGGCAGAGTTTTCTATGCGGAGGTATATTCCCTGGGCAATTTACCGGAAAGTGAAATGAGCCATATAGAATTATTTGATCTTGTACCGGAACCTTATACTTATGACCGGGCAGAGCTGGAGAAAGATCTCAAACTGGCCCGAAAGCTGATACAGGCATTTGAAGAATGAAGAAGCTGATATTAATGGGCCGCAGCGAGAGCGGCAAGACTACGCTGAAGCAGGCGCTTAACGGGGAGAAAGTCCATTATGATAAGACACAGTACGTCCATTACCATGACGTGCTCATTGACACCCCCGGCGAATATGCCCAGACAAAGCATCTGGGTTATGCCCTTGCACTCTATGCCTACGAGGCGGATGTGGTGGGACTGCTGGTGGCGGCCACGGAAAGCTATACATTGTTTCCGCCCAATATCACCTGCATGGTGAACCGGGATGTGATCGGAATTGTGACGAAGATCAATGAACCGAAAGCCAATATACCGCTTGCCGAGCGGTGGCTGAAAAATTCCGGCTGTAAGACGATCTTCCATGTGGATTCCGTGACAGGTGAGGGCGTGAGGGATATTCTGGATTATCTGAAGGAATGAATAATGAGCAGACGGAATAGACGGCCTGTATCTTACCTGGTGTAAGGAATACCCGTCATAAATATAGAGTGGTAAGCAGGCAGAAAATAAGTTGTTGACTCACAAGGAGTGGTGTGATTACAGGAATGAATCGTATCATAAAATCTATGGAGGACAGATATCTGTTGTCTTCGCTGGATATGGTGGAAGACGTTTTTGCAGAATATGACAGTCCTGAAGAGGGTAAAACAGTCCGGCGGCTGGTGGAAGAAATACGTTCCAAAAAGTATTATATTCCGGAATTGGAACTGATCATGGTGGACGAGACTGATGAAGTCATCGGATATGCCATGTTCTCAGGGTTTCATATTGAGGGAAGGTATGAGCGCGAATTGCTGATACTGACACCGGTTGCTGTTAAGACAGAACTGCAGCGCCGGCACATTTCAAAAGAATTGCTGGAGTATGGATTTGAAAGGGCAGCGGCGATGGGATACAAGGCGGTTCTTGTGGAAGGAAATCCCAGGAATTACAATTCGCGTGGATTTAAGACAAGTGCGGATTTCGGAATAGTGGCCGGTCCTGATATCCATTTGCCCAGCGTGGACTGTCTGATGATAAAAGAACTGGCAGCCGGGGCATTGGATCATATCAAAGGCGTGGTGGATTATTCATTTTATGACGTATTGCGGGAATAACGTGGGAAGCAAAGCTTTTCGTTGGATGTCTGTGCCGCCGCGGGCGGCATGATGGTAAATGAGTCCGGTCTGCACACCCCATTTCTTCGCGGCCTGCTGCGCCCCAATTTGGTCACCGTAGCCCCACTACGCCTCCCCAATTGGGTCTTGCATCCCACAAA
>JAIEKC010000113.1:0-2181 GCA_029064505.1 Acetatifactor sp. | reverse complement strand
TAATATGGCTGCTTAGAGAACTCCATAAAGGGAATTGCAGAGGAATATGCAAAAAAACCTAAAAATAACATGCGATCTGTAAAATTTTGCAAGAAAACTTGCAAAAAGTGGATTTTTGAGGAAAAATGTAGAACAATGCAGAACGAAAATGTAAAATAATGCAGATGGAAGCAGATGGAAAAGCATAACAAAAAACAGACAGAATGTAAAGGAAAGAATTTATTATGATAGAACTGGATATCAAAATTGAAGCCGGTGACCTGTATGACTATATGCTGCGCCATTCCTATAACAGCACATCCGGGATACTGGGAAGTACTCTGGGGGCGGTGATGATCATTGTGGCGTTTGCGGAGAGACAGTGGCTGTTTCTGATCGGGGGACTGGCACTGCTTCTGTATCTGCCGTGGGTATTGTTTATAAAAAGCAGACAACAGATCATCAATAATCCCGCATTTAAGGAAAAACTTCACTACAGGCTGGATGATGAGGGATTGACCATCACACAGGGAGAAGCGGAGGCGAAACAGAGCTGGGATGAGATGTATAAGGCCGTATCCACCGGGAGGAGCATCATCCTCTACACATCCAGAGTCAACGCCACCATTTTTCCTAAGAGACAGCTGGGAGACCAAAAGACAGCGGTGGTGGAAATGATCTCCACCCACATGCGGCCTGACAGGGTTAAAATCCGGAACTAGACGGGATCCTGCATCCCGCAAAGCGTGACGCATGTCCCGTGGAAAGCATTTTTCAAATACGCTCTAAAGCAGCGGGAAATCCAAGGCGGCTTAAAGCCCGGGAAGATGATCGGAAGGTGAAATATATGAAAACAACTGTTATTGAAACCAACACCCCGGAGGAAACTTTTGAGCTGGGGAGGCAGCTGGGACAGGAAAGTGTTTCCGGTCAGGTCTATACGCTGACAGGGGATCTGGGAGTGGGAAAGACGGTTTTTACACAGGGCTTTGCGGCCGGACTGGGTGTGGCCGGACCGGTGAACAGTCCTACCTTTACCATATTACAGGTTTATGAGGACGGGAGGCTTCCCTTTTATCACTTTGATGTATACCGGATCGCGGATGTGGAGGAGATGGATGAGATCGGCTACGAGGACTGTTTCTACGGAGACGGTGTCTGTCTCATTGAATGGGCGGATCTGATAGAAGAGATCCTGCCGGAGAAATATCAGAGGATCACCATAGAGAAGAACCTGGAAAAGGGCTTTGATTACCGTCGAATCACGATAGATCAGTGACGGGATGCGGAAAGGCATGGGTAGTAAAATATGAAGATTTTAGGCTTGGACAGCTCCGGACTGGTGGCGGGGGTTGCCGTTGTGGAAAATGATCTGCTGTTGGCAGAGTATACCACGGATTATAAGAAGACGCATTCCCAGACTCTTCTCCCCATGCTGGAGGAGCTTCGCAATATGATCGAGCTGGATATGGATACCATAGATGCCGTTGCCGTTGCCTCCGGACCGGGATCCTTTACCGGACTGCGCATCGGTTCCGCTACAGCGAAGGGGCTCGGACTCGCTTTGGGCAAGCCCCTTGTGGAGGTTCCTACTTTGGAGGGGCTGGCGTGGAATCTGTGGGGAACGGACCGGCTGGTCTGTCCGCTGATGGATGCCCGCAGGAATCAGGTTTATGCCGCTGTCTATGAATTTCAGACAGCAGACGAAGGATTTCAACTATTAACTGTGATCGGACAAATGCCGATAGATATTATGGAATTGGTTGAAAAAATAAATGGACTGCAAAGGGAAGTGATCTTCCTTGGAGACGGTCTGCCGGTTTATCTGCCGGTCATAAAGGAAAATATCAGGGTGCCTTTTCGGGTGGCTCCCGCCGGCTGCAACAGACAGCGGGCTGCAAATGTGGCGGCTCTGGGAGCCGTGTACTATGCCCGGGGAAAAACAGTGACGGCTGCGATGCACCAGCCGGAATATCTGCGGAAAAGTCAGGCGGAACGGGAGTCCGGACAGTAGAACATCCGGAAAAGTGCATTTTCCGGAAGAGTGACCGCCGAACAACAGAGGGATCTGAGAGCTGTCACAAGTTTGGAAACAGGCTTCCGGATCTTGAGTGGACGCCCACGGAAGCGGGCAGGAGGTATAACAATAAATATAGAAATCCGGGAACTGCGGGAGGAAGATATTGAATCCCTGAGTATCAT
>JAIEKC010000112.1:0-5049 GCA_029064505.1 Acetatifactor sp. | reverse complement strand
CGGTATTTTCCGTCAAGTGATGTTCTTGATATCACCCTGACCATTCCCCGGTCTCCATAAAAGTCTCCGCCTGCCGATAAGCCTTATCAATGATCGCCTTGTCATAGCCCATTAATTCCAAAAGCCGAATGGCATTTCTGGTAGTGGCTCTGCCGCACTGCAGCTTATAGTCGAACATTACATCCCCGTCTCTTACCTCCTCCGAAAAGTGGTAATTGTCATACTCCTCCTCCAACAGCCGGGTCAGCTCAATATCGTGAGTCGCCGCAAAGCAGATGATACGGGATCCCTGCAGGCTCTTTAATATCTGGGTGGAGGCGGCGATCCGCTCCACCGTATTCGTTCCCCGCAGCACCTCGTCCACAAAGCAGAGAACCCTGCCGTGCTGCTCCCCTGCCGCGTCCAGAATCCTTTTCAGCGCCTTGATCTCTACAATATAATAGCTCTCTCCCGCTCCCAGGTCATCCCGCAGCGCCATGGAAGAATATATCCGGTAGAAGGCACTGTGAAAGCTGTCAGCCGCACATGTGTGTATGGTCTGGGCAAAAACGGCATTGATCGCCACCGTCTTTAAAAAAGTGGATTTTCCGGAGGCATTAGAGCCGGTCAGAAGCACACCCCTATCCGCCTTTATCCCGTTTTTCACCGGTTGGACAAGCAGAGGATGGTACCCCGCCTCCATGGATATCCCGTTGTCATTTCCAAACACAGGCTGACAATATCCTTCCGTCAAAGAACCGCGAAAAATCCCTATGGCAATGGCAGTCTCCAGAAATCCAATGACGCCGATAAGTGTGTCCACATCCTCAATGTGATTTCTAAGATGCTTCAGCATACTGTTGAATTTTAAAAGATCCACATGGAATACCATTCTGACATAGTCCAAAACAGTTTCCAAAATGTTCCCGCCTGCCTGGCCTCTCCCCGGATCCATGACCCAGAATGAATTTCTCCGCATGGACTGCATTGCTTTCGTATGCCGGCGGAGCCGCTCCCATTCCCTCTCACAGACAGGTATCTTTACCTTCTCTATTTCCTCACAGATCCCCAAAAGCCGCATGATATATGCAAAACTTGTAATATAGGGATCGATCTCGTTTTTTTCCTTAAAGTAGGTGGTGATATTGTAGACCATGAGCAGAACAAGCCCCATGATCCCAATGGAGAAATTGACCCACAATAAGAAGATAAAGGGCAGAAACAAAAGATCCTGAATCAGACTTTTCCGATTGGAACGATCCCCCAGGTAGTCCAGATTATCCAGATAGTCATACAGTGAAAATTTCCCCGTATGCCCCAGTTTGTTCATTTGAAGCTGCAGCTTCACCCTCTCGTCGGGATGTCCCTCAAAGAAACCCACCACGTCCTCCAGATGCAGCAGTTCCTCCTCTTCCCGCTTCGGGGTCCTGAGCGTATAATAGAGATACTCTTCCCCCGATGCGGACAGGGTATAATTCATACGTTTAAAGAGCTCATCCATCCCCAGGTCATTCCAGGTGATATCATCCAACTGCCCCGGGGAAGGGTGTCTCAGGAAATAGCTTCCGATCCTGGCGAAACGCTCCGGTGCATATTCCTTCTGCGCCAGCTTACCGCAGTCTCCATAAAGCGATCTCATGAGTCTCTTCTCCGCCTGCCTCGTCCGATATGAATCCAGAAGGAAAAGCGCAAGCGCAAAGACTGCAAATGCCAGAAACAAAAGCATGACTTCTTCCATAAATTTCCGTTTCTCCTATTTCAGGTCTGTTTTAAGATTCGTCGTTCCGGGACCGCTTCTGCCATTCCATTGCCGCCTGCGGCAATGATCCCGCATCTACCCCGAACGATTCAGGTCAGCAGGACATTTCCGGCCGCCCCGGCGTCCGAAAATGTCCTGAAATGACACTATGCTACCAAAAAGAACTTGATCAGGAAGATTGCCGACAGCACATAGGTGAGTACTGAGACATCCTTTGCCTTGCCGGTGAACAGTTTGATCACGGTATAAACGATCAGACCGATACCAATGGCATGTCCGATGGACCCGGAGATGGGCATTGCGATCAGCATTAAAGCCACGGGCGCGGACTGACTGAGATCATTGAAGTTCACATTCTTTAAGCCTGTCACCATAAGTATTCCCACATAGATCAGCGCTGAAGAGGTGGCTGCCGCAGGAATGATCGCCGCGATGGGCGCCAGGAAGATGCAGACAAGGAACAGGATACCTGTGGTCAGCGCGGTAAGACCGGTGCGGCCGCCTGCCTCCACACCGGAAGCGGACTCCACAAAAGTTGTCACAGTGGAAGTACCTGTCAGGGAACCTGCAACAGTGCCTACGGCATCCGCCAGCAGAGCTTCCTTCATCTGGGGCATCTTGCCGTTCTTATCCAGCATGCCTGCACGGCTTGCGGTACCTACCAGAGTTCCAATGGTATCGAACATATCAATGATACAGAAAGTAACGACCAGTGTGATCACGGTAAACCAGCCGATCTCCATAAGGCCGCCGAAATTCAGTTTAAAAAGCGTATTCTCCGCCATATCCTTAAAAGGAGGAAGGAACGACGCCGTGGACAGACTTGCAAAAGGATTAACGCCAAGGAAAATCGCCTCTCCCGCCCAGTAGATCACGCTGGCTGCCAGCATGCCCAGAATCACAGCGCCCTTCACACCCTTCTGCGCCAGAATGATAATGACAAAGAGTCCTACGAACATGGTCACAACGGTGAGCACCATGGTCCCGTAACCGGATCCCATATTCGTCTTCGCAAGGCTGGGGGTCAGTGCACCAAAGAAACTGCTCATGACATAAAAGGGGCCGCCGGTCTCAGAGTAAACGCCGGCATTGGAGCCCAGACCGATGTTCATCAGCATCAGACCGATGGCAGGCGCAATTCCCAGCCGCACACCCAGAGGGATTGCATCCACGATCTTTTCCCGGACATTCAGTACGGACAGCACTACAAACACCAGTCCCTCGATCAGGATGAGGCACAGCGCCGCCTGAAAAGATTCCAGATAGGTCATGCCCGTGATGCTCACAATATTGGCAACCACTACGGCAAAAAAGCTGTTCAATCCCATCCCCGGCGCCATGGCGAAAGGCTTGTTCGCCCCAAAGGCCATGACCATCATACCGATCGCAGACGCGATACAGGTAGCCAGAAACACACCATTCCACAAAGGAGAACCGCCGTCAAAATTGGTCAGCAGGTTGGGGTTCAGTGCGATGATGTAAGCCATTGTCATAAAGGTGGTCAGACCGGCAATGATCTCTGTTTTCACACTGGTGTTGTTCGCTTTCAGTTTAAAAACTTTCTCTAACATTTTTCCTCCTATTCAATTGCCATTCGCGGCAATTTATTCCGCATCCGCCCGATCATTGCTTTTGTCAGCGGAGTCATTTCCGGCTGCCCGTCATTCGAAAATGCTCCTGTACTCATCACATGGTTCAGACGGATACTGTTAATATGTTATTTATTGTTCAGGCGTTGGTCAGACGCCTTACAATCTCATCACATCTGGTATAGATATTCTCCACGCTGTCGCCTATATTGAACTCTCCGTTACGGTACAGTATCTTTCCGCCTATCATAGTCATACATACATTGGACTTGCTGCCGCTGTACACCAGATTCTTTGGAATATTGTGGATGGGCTGCATGTTGGGCTGGTGCAGGTCGATGAGGATGATATCGGCAAACTTGCCCTTTGCAAGCACATCCGCCTTGGAAAGGTGCATTGCCCTCGCCCCCTGGACGGTAGCCATTCGGAGCACTTTCATGGCATCCGGACTTGACGCGTCTCCCTCCCGCACTCTGCTCAAGCCGGCCACCAGAAACATTTCCCTGAACATGTCCAGACAGTTATTGCTGGCAGGACCGTCCGTGCCGATGGCCACCGGAATCTTCCTTCGCTCAAATTGTGCAATGGGGGCAATGCCGCTGGCCAGCTTCAGGTTGGATGCGGGATTGGTGATCACATACATCCTGCGCCTGCGGAGCACCTCCATATCGCTGTCCGTCACATGGACACAGTGAAATCCGCCGCCGCCGAATTCAAACACACCCATCGTATCCAAAAACATGACCGGTGTCATGCCGTATTTCGCCTTACACGCTTCCACCTCCTTCGCGGTCTCGGAAAGGTGCGTGTAGACGGGTGCACGGTACTCATGGGCCAGCTTGGCTATGTTATAGATCAGTTCTTTGGAGCAGGTATATTCCGCATGGAAACCCAGCTGATAACTGATCAGGGAATTCTTCTTATTCCATTTCAGATATTCCCTTTCCAGCTGTGCTATGGAGGAACTGAAATTGTTGAGACCACTGGTCAGCACACATCTCATGCCCATATCCATGCATGCTTCCGCAATGGTATCGGGAGTGAGATACATCTCAAATATGGAAGTGATACCAGAGGTCAGATATTCCAGGATCGCAAGCCGGGTAAGATGATAAATATCCTCACCGGAAAGCTTTGCCTCCAGGGGAAACACCTTCTCGTTCAGCCATTTGTCCAGAGGTACGTCATCCGCATAGGAACGCAGGAATGTCATGGCGGAATGCGTGTGGGCATTCTTGAAACCCGGCATCAGCAGATTATCCTTACAGTCAATCTCAATATCCCATGCAATTCTCGGCAGATCCTTAGCCCACTCTCCCGACAGTTCCTCCTGAGAGGCAATATACGCTATTTTCTCATTCTTGACCCAGACCTCACAGCGAAACACGGGTTTGTTCTTTTCCATTGTGAGTATCCGGGCATTATATAATCTGATATTCATTTGATCGATTCACCTCCAAATCCAAACGGGAGCAATTCCTTCAAACTAAACTCCCTGTAATCCGTAATGCTTTTTGCAATGATCAGCTGCATATCCTCTGTTCCGAATTCCTGCAGCACCTGTCTGCAGATCCCACAGGGATAGGCGTAATCGGAGGGCTCCGTGTCCTCCATTCCTCCCGTTACCGCCATGGCTCTTATCCTGAGCTTCCCTTCACTGACTGCCTTAAAAACCGCAGTCCGCTCCGCACAGTTCGTGGCGCCGTAGGAGGCATTCTCAAT
>JAIEKC010000111.1:0-5051 GCA_029064505.1 Acetatifactor sp. | reverse complement strand
CCAATTTTGTCACCTCAATGCTGTCCAGCCAGAAATTATAGAACAGGCAGCAGAGAAAGGACAGAAACAAAGCGGCAATGAAAGACGCCACCTTAATAGAGATACCGGAAGCCCGGTTATTTTTTATATAGTCTATCGAGTAGTTTTTCCACATACCGTCAAGCGGTGTCACAGCTTTATGACAGCGCTCTCCCTCCCTTCTTCTCATCGCTGATGACCTGTCCATCCTCTATGACCACGATGCGGTCCGCCTCCAAGGCAATCTTTTCATCGTGAGTGATCAGCAGAATGGTCTGGTTCAGATTTCGGTTCGACAATTTCAGCATGTCAATGATCTCTCTGGAATTTTTCTGATCCAGATTACCGGTGGGTTCGTCCGCCAGAAGAAGCGCCGGTCGGTATATCAGAGAGCGGGCAATGGCAGCCCGCTGCTGCTGGCCTCCCGACAGCTGGTTTGGAAGGGCTTCCAGCTTATCAGCGATTCCCAAAGCTCTGACCACCTGTTCCAGATATTCCGGATTAGGCTTTTTCTTATCCAATAACAGCGGCATGAGTATATTTTTCCGGACGGTGAGCGTCGGTATCAGATTATAAAACTGATAGACCAGCCCCACTTTCCTGCGCCTGAATATCGCTGCCCTTTTTTGATTCAAAGTGGAAATGTCGGTTCCTTCGATGATGACCCTTCCCTCTGTAGGTTTGTCCACGGAACCAAGTATGTGCAGCAATGTTGATTTTCCCGACCCGGAAGCCCCCACGATGGCAACAAATTCTCCTTTCTCCACGGACAGATCTACTTTATCCAGAGCCACCACCCGGCTGTCCCCGGTGCCGTATACCTTTCTGACCCCTTCGCATCTTAAAATCTCCATGTTTTTCCTCCTGTCATGAGTAGCATCCTCTCGAAATCTCCCTTGCACCTGCCTTTGAGGCCGATTTTCCGCCGCAAAATCAGGCACAAAGAGATTCCGAAAGTCTGCAGTAGTGTATTGCCTGCAAATTTATTATAGCAAAGCCAAGTGACAACTCAGTGACTGTAAAAACGGATTTCAAAGCAGGCCCCCGCATCCGTGAGATTCCGCGCCGTGATGGTTCCATTCTGGCTCTCTATGATCGCTCTGGAAATTGCCAGACCGATCCCTATGCCATCCCCTTTCACCTCCTGCCCCCGGTAAAACCGTTCAAAAAGGTGGGGAATATCCTCTTTTGCAAATCCGTCCCCCGTGTCCCAGATCCGGATCTGCGTATAAAGCGGATTCTGTTCATAAGTGCAGTATACCGTTCCTCCCGGCGGTGTATGCTCCACGCAGTCTTTCAACACATTCATGACCGCCTCCATTGTCCACTCCATGTCCGCGCGGATCACCATTTCACCCGATTCCGGTATATCCACAGAGACACCCGCCTCCAGGACTATTTCCTGAAGATTGTCCGCGGCAAGCATGAGAACCGTGAAGACATCCACCTCCTCCCGCTCCAGGGACAGCGTACCGGAATCAATGCGGGATAGCAGCAACAGAGCTTCCTCTAAATGACTCAGCCGGGAAAGCTGCCGGTGTATCTGTTCCAAATGCCTTGAAGATGGATTTTCCCGCATTATCTGCATGGACAGGGAAATGGATGTGATGGGAGTTTTGATCTGATGAGCGATATTATATAGATTTTCCGCGAAATTATTTTTAGCTTTGAGGGCCGTATCCCTTGTCTGATACATTTCCGTCACTGTCTTATAGATCTCATCCTGCAGTTTGGAGAATTCGTCCTCACCGGCCGGAAGAAGGATACCGCCGCTTCCCGTATTCACCTTTTCCAGATATTCCGTCAGCATTTTTATGCGCGTGATCTCTTTCCGACGCCATAGCAAAAACGTGATCAGAAAAAGCAGAGCTCCCGTCAGAAAACCGGCGATCGTAAAGAGTGTCCCGTATTTCCCGGATGACCTCCGGACAGCCGACTCCCTGTAGCCATATGTCAAAAGAATATTTTCTTCCCGGGGAACGGACGGGTCATATTTATAATCTTTCAATGCCTCCAATATGGCCGGTTCCGCCTCCGGAGCACTTTCCATGATTCTCTCACAGATTCCGCCCAGCAACTGCATTTGGGCATGATCATAGTAATTTGCCAGAAGCGCAGCCGCAACGGATACGGCGATCAGGCTTACGGACAAAACAAACCCTGTCAGAATCGCGATGTTTTTTCTTCCGCTCATTCCGGATCCTCCATTCGGTAGCCTATACTCCTGACCGTCTTCAGGCAGGTCGGCTGATGCAGCTTTTCACGCAGACGTTTCATGGTAACCGTGAGCGTGTTGTCATTCACGTAATTCCCGCTGCTGTCCCAGATTTCTTCCAGCAGTTTTCTCCTTGTGACTGTTTTCCCTTTGTTCTGCAGCAGGTACAGAAGCAACTGATATTCGGAAGGGCTCAGACTTATCTCTTCCTCACCGCTGCGGACCAGCATCTTTTCCCGGTCAAGGGATATGGCCCCGCAGGATAAGTACTGTTTCGAGACATCTCCCGTCCTCCGCAGCAGCGCCCTGATGCGTGAAAGCAGCACTTCCAGTTCAAAGGGTTTCACCACGTAATCGTCCGCACCGTTCTGAAATCCGGAGACAATGTCACGGGAATCTCCACGAACCGTAAGAAAAATTACGGGCAGCTCTTTCCATTGGGAGCGAATCCACCGGACAAGCAGATTTCCATTCCCGTCCGACATATTCCAGTCCACCAGAACAAGGGTCGGACGCATATGGCTCAAAGCCTCTCTTGCACCGGCAATCGTAGGGAAGATCGAGATCCGGTAGCCGTGCCTCCCAAGAAATTCTTTTACTGTCCGGGATATGGTTTCATCGTCCTCCACATAGTATATGTCCATCATTCTGCTTTCTCCGCCTTTCTGTAATTGATTTTTGTCTGACCGGACGAGGTACCGGCATCGAACCCCAGTATAGCAAAAAGGAACCGCTTTATCAATAAGACACTGACGCATACGGCGAAGCCTGTCGGCACGTCCCGTTCTCCCGTCCGCAGCGTAGCGTTTTCACCCGTTCCTTTGTGTGACAAAGCCGAGACTGCCGCGCACCAAAATACATGCTTTTTTAGTCCTTTCGTCAGAGCGTGTTTGAAAAATGCTTTCTCCGGGGTGTGCGTCACACTTTGTGGGATGCGTGCCTCAATTGGAAGGCGCAGCGGGGCTACGGTGACCAAATTGGGATGCTGCAGGCCGCGAAGGGGATGTGCAGACCGGGGAATGATCATTCAGACACGCTCCGGTCTTCCCTGTCCGGATTACAGCTTGACAGAAAATTTTCAGGATAGTATGATTGAAAGAGAACAGGATTGCGAAAGGAATGGAATCAGCAGATGGCAAACGGACAGGAAGAACAGATCAGGATCGTACAGGAAACCGTGGCCGGCAAAGAGATCACATTTGCACATGTGATGGGCGGTCCGGCACCGATCATATACCAGAAGCTCGGATTAAATCCCCAGGTGGATTATCAGTCATCCGCCATTGGGATCATGAACATGACGCCACCGGAATCAGCTGTCATTGCATCTGATATTGCGGTCAAGAGTGGGAATGTCTATCTGGGCTTTGCGGACCGCTTTACGGGAACGCTGATCATTACGGGTGAGATTTCAGATGTGATGTCTGCCATGACTGAGATCGTGAATTATTTCCGGGACACTCTGGAATATGTTGTCTGCAAGATCACAAAGAGATAGGAAGTGCAGCCATGGCCCGAATAACAAAGGAAGAACTACTGAAAAAAATATTTCACGGTGATCATGAACAGCTTAAGGACAGGAAGCTGCGCATGACGCGTCTGCGGGTTCCCGGAAAAGAGGTCTGCATGGCCCATATCATAAGCTCCTCACAGACCTGTGTCTATCAGAACCTGGGACTGCATATCGGCGTTCACGAAGGTGAAGATCATACAGGGGAATCTATCGGTCTGATCCGTTTTACCCCCTGGGAGGCGGTCGTGGTGGCTGCCGATGTAGCAATAAAAAGCGCAGATGTACAGATCGGCTTTATGGATCGTTTCTGCGGTTCCCTGATCATCACCGGCGGACTGTCCGAGGTACAGACCTCCGTGGAAGAGGTTGTCCGTTTTTTTAAAGAGGTATTAGAATTTCATACCTGTGAGATCCATAAAAGTTAAAACCGGATGTACTATGTTGACTGCCACTGTAAGGAACTGTTCCGAAATTACCTGTGACAAAGACACCGTATAAATGTTCATCTGCAAAGAAGAAAATCCCAGGCACAGCGGGCTGTGTCAAGATTTTCTGATGCCGCAGAGAGACGGTCAGACAAGTCATTGTCAGGAGTAATTTATGATCGGTTCCTGAGTCCGGATCGGGCTAAGCGGGTATGGTTATGACGTTTGCCATGGAAAAATCATTTCGGGTATTGATCATATGAAAAAATTATTTTTAATGGGCCGGAGCGAAGCCGGGAAAACTTCTCTGACTCAGGCACTGAAAGGCGAAGAACTCCATTATGTAAAAACGCAATACACCAGCTCCAATGATGACACCATCGACTCTCCGGGAGAATATGCGGAGTCCAAACGTTTCAGCGTGGGGCTTGCCTGTTTTTCCTTCGAGGCGGATGTGGTGGCTGTTGTCCAGGCAGCGGATGAACCTTTCAATCTGTTCAGCGCGAGCCTCCGCTCCTTTATCCTTCGCCCTCTCATCGGCATTATCACAAAGATCGATTCCCCCTATGCCAATGTTCCCATGGTCAGGCAATGGCTGATCAATGCCGGCTGTGAGCGCATTTTTCTGATAAACAATGTGACCAGAGAGGGGATCAGCGAGCTTCTGGAATATCTGGAGGAAGATCTGCCTCATATGACCATGGAGCAGGCACGGTTGAAGCAAAGCATGGGACTATGCGAATGGGATCCTCTTCCCACTGAGACTCATTAGATATCGGCTGTAAGTTCCTCCAAGACCGATATATAATATCTCGGCTTCCTCCTCACCATCATATACAAAATCATCCTGCCACCCGCCAAGCAGTTCTATCATTTGATG
>JAIEKC010000110.1:0-3269 GCA_029064505.1 Acetatifactor sp. | reverse complement strand
ATCCCTTCCTCTGTGACCCAGCAGCAGGCCCCCATCTGTGACGCCGATTCCAGAACAGCCCCCATCTCATCCGCAGGCGCTCCTTTCAGAAGGACACAGCCTCCCGTCCCGATGCATGCCATGAGATAAGTGCCCGCCACAATACGATCCGAGGGAACTGCAAATTCCGCTCCGTACAGCTTCTTTCCGCCATGAATCAGCAGATGCCCCGTCCCGATCCCCTCGATCAGCGCCCCGCAGTTTTGCAGATACCGGCACAGAGCCGTGATCTCCGGTTCCCTTGCCGCCCCCGTGATAAACGTATCGCCTTCCGCCATGACGCCCGCCAGAATGATATTCTCGGTGGCACCCACGCTGGGCATGGGCAATGCGATCCGGGCGCCGTGAAGCCCCGTGGTCATTCCCCGTATCATCCCCTTTTCTTCCGAAAAAGCGACTCCCATCTGCTCCAACGCCCACAGATGCAGATCGATCGGGCGTTCTCCGATGACACAGCCTCCGGGATGCTCCAGGACAGCTTCCCCGCACCTGCCCAAAAGCGCTCCCAGCAGGCAGAGAGAGGAACGCATGCCTTTCACCGCCTCGCCCCGCATGGCTCCCCGGCAGACCTGTGAGCTGTCCACCTGCAGGCCGTCCTCCCGCCAGGTCACAAGACAGCCTAATTTCCTCAACAGACTGACCATCGCATGTACATCCGCAATCCTTGGACAATTTCTGATATACGATTGTTCTACCGTAAGCAATGTTGCCGCCAAAACAGGCAGCGCCGCGTTTTTCGAGCCCTGAATGCGCACTTGTCCCTGAAGCGCTATCCCGCCATGAATATGAATAGAGTCCATACAACACCATCCGGTTTCAAATTAAAGACCTATTCTATCCTATGTAAATCCGTCACTTATGTACCTTGTACCATTCACACCGGCCCTCAGACACCTCTGTCCGCACAGATTTCCCGGGATAACCGCCTCTGCCGAAAGCAGCCAACACTTTCCGGTCAGAACCTTTGCACCGCCGCCCTGTATCGCCTCCTTTGATGACACCTGTTCTCCCAGGCCGATCTTCGGGAAGATCGCCGCCTTTTACAGTTCCTTCAACTGTATCCGTTTGGCCACACTCAGCACCAGCCCGATCTCTATCAGCAGGAACATGACCGAGGAACCTCCGTAACTGATAAAAGGAAGGGAAATTCCTGTGTTGGGAATGGTGTTCGTCACCACCGCAATGTTCAGGACTGCCTGAATGGCAATGTGTCCCATAACGCCCACCACCAGCATGGCGCCGAAGAGATCCGGAGCATTGTTGGCAATGACCATCATTCTCCAGAGCAGCATGGTGAACATCAGGATAACGGCAATGGCTCCAAACAGCCCCAGCTCCTCACAGATGATGGAAAAGATCATATCGTTCTGGGCCTCGGGCACGAAGCTCAGCTTCTGCATGCTCTGCCCCAGTCCTTTGCCGAAGATGCCGCCGCTGCCGATGGCATACAGAGCCTGCAGCGTCTGGAACCCCTTTCCCTGGGAATGCCCCTCCGGATCCAGCCATGCCAGGATCCGCTCGCTTCGAAAGCCGCCTCCCTCCGCCGAGGTGGAAATGATGATAAATACCAGGACTGCCACCGCCGCCACCGCAGTCAGTCCCATAATGACAAATTTCTTATAGTCCGGGCTGGCCACAAATACCATCAGCATGGAAATCCCCATGATGATGATGGCGGAGCTGAGGTTTCTGGTGATGAGATAAACCTCCGCCACCACCGGAAGAGGCATCGCCAGCATAGTGAAGAAACCCTTCATGGTGCGGACGCTTTTTCCCATCTTGCAGACCATAACCGCCAGAAACAATACCATACACAGCTTTGCCACTTCCGCAGGCTGCAGGTTCAGACCCAGGCCGGGAATCCTGATCCAGCGTTTTGCCCCGTGAGACTCTACTCCCAGCGGTGTCAGGACCAGGGGCACCAGAGCCATGGATATCACATACCCCAGAGTTGCAAACCGTTCCCAGAAATGATAGGGAATGTTCGCTACGGCGATCATCAGAGCCAGCCCGATGCTGATCGCCACCACCTGTTTCTTCAGATAATATGCCGCATCCTGAAAATCCTGAAACGCCTCATAAGAACTCGCCGAGTAGATCATGACAAGTCCGAAGCCCAGCAGAAAGAGCACGATGAACAGCAGACTGTAATCGAAAAAGTATTCTGTTTGTTCCTTTCTTTTCCGCCTTGCGGCTCTCTCTGACGCCATAACCACTCCTTATGTTCCGCAAAATCCGCCCTACCGTTCGCATAATTGTCCGGAAGCCTTCCGGGATCACTGCGGATTTTCTATGACAGATTCCGCACATACTCCTTAAAGCGCTGTCCCCTCACCTCATAATTGGGGAACATTCCCCAGCTTGCACATGCCGGAGACAGCAGCACCGCGTCGCCGCTCTGAGCCAGCTTCGTACAGAGCTCCAGACACTCCTCAAAGGTATCCGCAAAATGAATTCTGTCAAAGCCATGTTTTACGGCACATTCCGCTATCTTCTCCTTTGTCTGCCCGATCAGGACCAACGCCTTCACCTTTCCGTCAAAGCTTTCGATCCATTCGTCATATTCGCTCTGCTTATCATAGCCGCCGCCGATCAGTACGGTAGGCTTACACATGGCCCTGATGCCCTGAATGGCCGCATCCGGATTGGTTCCCTTGGAATCGTTGTAGTAATCCACGCCGCCCCTGGTGGCCACGAATTCAATCCGGTGTTCCACAGCATGAAATCCCCGGATCACGGAGAGGATCGTTTCCATGGGCACGCCCATTCCCTCTCCTATGGCGATGGCCGCCATGACATTCTCCACATTGCAGATCCCCATTAGGTTCATATCACTGTGGATATCCATCAGCTCTTCAGCCCTGCCCGAAACACTCTTTACGATCTTATCCCCTCTCAGATAATAGCCATTCTCAAGCTCCCGCGCCGAGGAGAAAAAGACCACTTCCGCAGGACATCTCTCCCCGAAGGCTCTTGTGTATTCATTCTCATAATTCAGGACACACAGGTCTTCCTTTGTCTGATTCAGGGTGATGTTCTCCTTTGCCGCCACATATGCCTCCATGGTATGATGACGGTTCAGATGGTCAGGTGTGACGTTCAAAACAGCGGATACAGTGGGGTGGAAATCACGGATCGTCTCCAGCTGAAAGGAGCTGATCTCCCCCACTGTCACTGTGTCAGGAGCCGTTTTCAGGCATTCCGAGGTATAGGGATTTCCGATATTTCCC
>JAIEKC010000011.1:0-1633 GCA_029064505.1 Acetatifactor sp. | reverse complement strand
AGCCGAACCTATAGAAAAGGTAAAGAATGGCTATGACAATACTAATAGTAGGAGGTGACGGGGCATGGCCGATAGTATCAATTATTTCCGCCTGCTGTGGAATCTTTACAGGCTGATAAGAAATACAGGCAGGGCAAAAGAACAAATTGAGAGGCTGCAGAAAAAGAAGCTGGAAAAGCTGCTCTTATACGCTTATGATCATTCCCCTTATTACAGGAGGGTATTTGAGGCAGAGGGCATTTTCAGGGAAAATATCAGGACGACACCCCTTGAGAAGTTCCCGGTTCTGGATAAGGAAATCCTGATGGAACATTTTGACGAGCTGGTGACGGATCGCAGCCTGAAACAGAAAAAATTACTCAAATTTGATGAAAACGCAGAAGCTGACGGAGAAATATATCTTGGCAGATACCATGTAGTGCATTCTTCCGGCAGTACCGGAACGCCCAGATATTTTGTATATGACAATGAGGCATGGGAACAGATGCTGATTGGGATTATACGTGGTGCGCTTTGGGGAATGTCCATGAGTTCTATTCTGAGATTACTGTCAGAGAAACCAAAATTTCTTTACATAGCAGCCACGGACGGACGCTATGGAGGCGCTATGGCAGTGGGTGACGGAATCAGGGGAGTCCGCGCAGAACAGAGATTTTTGGATATTAACACGCCGCTGGCAAAATGGAGTGAGATGGTAAGGGAGTTTCGCCCCAACATCATTATAGGATACCCCTCTGCGGTTAAAATTTTGGCGGAACTGGCAGAGAGGGATAAGATGCCACTGCATATCAAACGGGTAATTTCCTGCGGGGAACCGTTAAGTGCAGGATTGCGCAAATTTCTTGAAAATGCGTTCCATGCAGAGGTAATCAATTTTTATGGCGCGAGCGAATCTCTTGCATTGGGAGTGGAGCAACGGGCGGATGAGGGAATGATTCTTTTTGATGATCTGAATGTGATAGAAGTGATTGAAGGGGAGTTGTATGTGACCTGCCTATACAATTTCACACAACCCTTAATCCGTTACCATATTTCCGACAAACTCGTTCTGCATGAGGCAGAGGCCGATAAGAAGCGCCGTATATTCGAGTTCGCGAAGCGAAACTCGCAATTGAGCGAAGCTCAATTTTTTACAAGGGCGGATGTGCTGCTGTGCCGCAACGAGGATGTGCTGTGGTTTGAAAAGTCGGACGGCAGCAGGGAATGCCTGCATCCCCTTTCCATGGAGGGGTTCTGCGTGGAGGGTCTGTTGGATTATCAGTTCTGCCAGACTTCCGGCACTTCCTTTGAAATGCTGGCGGAAACGGGGAAATCGGCGGAGCCTGCAAAGATAACAGGGAAAGTATGCAGACAGGTAGGAAAACTGCTGGCAGATAAAAATCTGGATGAGATTCAATTTTCAGTCCGGTTTGTGGAGCAGATCGCACCGGATCGGTATACAGGGAAAAAGGCATTGATCATAAAGAGGATGGAGGATAAAAAAATGCGTAAACGCTTCGGAATGGAGGAAAAAATGACGAGGATGAACATTATCGGGAAGCAATTTGATGAGGAACGGGCGCTGTACCATTTACAGAACGCAGAGGTGACGGACTGCATCTTTGCAGGGCCGGCAGATGGGGAATCCGTACTG
>JAIEKC010000109.1:0-2941 GCA_029064505.1 Acetatifactor sp. | reverse complement strand
ACCTTAAGATCGTGGATTTTATAAAGAATCTTTCCAGGAGACCCATTGTCAGCGCCTTTACCGCCACTGCCACAGAGGAGGTGAAGGAAGATATCCTGTGCATCCTGAATCTTGTGGAGCCGAATGTGACTATCACGGGCTTTGACAGAGAAAATCTGTATTACAGCGTGGAAACGGTTCGGAGGAAAGATGATTTTGTGATCGATCACATAGAGAAGCATCCGGAAGAAAGCGGGATCATCTATTGTGCCACCAGAAAGAATGTGGATACCCTTTGTGAGACATTGAGACAAAGGGGAGTCCCTGTGACCGGATATCATGCGGGAATTGACAATGAGACCAGAAAGAAGAATCAGGACGATTTCATATATGACCGGGCCCCTGTCATTGTGGCTACCAACGCCTTTGGCATGGGCATCGACAAATCCAATGTGAGATATGTGATCCATTACAATATGCCCCAGAGCATGGAGAATTATTACCAGGAAGCCGGGCGTGCCGGGCGGGACGGGGAACCGGCACAGTGTATCCTGCTTTTTTCGGCGCAGGATATCATGATCAATAAATTCCTTCTGGAGAAAAAGGATTTTTCCGGTCTGGACGACGAAGATGTGGAACTGGTGAAACAGCGGGATATGCGACGCCTCCGGGTCATGGAAGGATACTGCAAAACCACAGGCTGTCTGCGCAATTATATATTGGAATATTTCGGGGAAAAGACGATGGGTCCCTGTGGCAGCTGCGGTAATTGTCACAGAGAATACAAGGAACTGGATATGACTGCCGAGGCCAGGCAGGTCATCAATTGTGTGGCGGAGACCAGGGGAAGATACGGACTGGCCGTTGTCCTGGGAACTCTGACGGGAGCCAACAGGGCAAGGCTGCGGGAGCTTGGCACGGTGAATTACAGATCATACGGGGCGCTGAAGGATACCCATGAGGCTCTGATACGAAGTCTCATCGGTCAGATGATCGAAGAGGGCTATCTGTATCAGACGGAGGATCAGTACAGTGTGCTGAGGATGGGGGACATTACACCGTTAAAGGATGAAAATACCCAGGTGCTTCTGCGCACTTATGAGGAGAAGGAACCGGACAGAATGAAAAGATCCGCACGAAAGAGGAGCACAGATGTGCTTACATCCGCGGGCTATGATCTGTTTGAGGAATTGCGGAGGCTTCGCCTTGAGATAGCAAAGGAGGAATCGCTGCCGCCCTATATTATCTTTAATGACAGGACACTGATCGATATGTGCAGCAAGCTTCCGACGGAGGAGAGGGATCTGCTCAGGGTATCCGGTGTCGGAGAGAATAAGCTGAAAAAATACGGAAAGAGATTTTTGGAGGTCATAAGAACTTTTTCGGATGCACACCCGGACGCGGTCATCAGTATGACGGAGGAAACAGGAGAAACGGAACAGCCGGCTTTTGACAGGGCGGAGTTTAACAGGTCAAGGAATCGGCCGGACGGGGCCGGAGCATCCTGGAACGAAGAGGAGGACGCAAGACTTGAGCGGGAATACGAGTCCGGAATGGGCATATCGGAAATAGCGAAGCTTCACAGCAGAACAACCGGCGGCATACGTGCAAGGCTGAAAAAGCATGGACTGATAGAGTAGCTGCGCACAAGTCTGGAGAGACCAATGACTGCTTTTTGTTTGAAGGGCATTCCGGTGTCGGAGCGTATTTGAAAACCGTCCTGAAAACATGCGTCGGCGGATATGATGAAAAAGGGATTGCATAATGCAGTCCTTTTTTATCTTATAGAAGATTGAAAAAAAGATTTTTTGTTCCGGAGTCTTTTTTTTCCTACTATATAGGTGTAGGGTTATTTTTGTTTTACGCGGGAGGGGATGTTATGGAGGATTCAGGGATCATTGAGCTGTACTTTCAGCGTTCGGAGGAGGCAATTCAGGAAACCGGGAGGAAATACGGCGCATATTTAAATCAGGTGGCCTATAATATTCTGCGCAGTCTCTGCGACATGGAAGAGATCATCAATGATACCTACATGGGTGCGTGGCGTGCCATTCCGCCTGCAAGGCCGAATAATTTAAAGCACTTCTTGTCCCGTATTACAAGGAACCTTTTCTTTGACCGGCTGGCTCCCAAAGCAAAATGTGGGTAGGGTAAGCCAAAGAAAGGGGAGGTAAAGGCTTATAACCTCTGGAACCATTGAATTTACTGGGGGTGAGCCGAATTTGGGCATATAGAGTTGACACTACCGGATTGTCACATGGAGAAAAGATGATGAAATATTTTCGCCTGTGTGGCCGGACTACATGGGAGCGTTAACTGTATTGAAGAGTTATAAGAAAAAATATACGTAAACAGGGAGGTAGTGTTGTGAAAAGGAGATTATTGATTTTAATGACAGTTTTATCCGTCGTTTTTTGCGGATGTGCCGCTGAAAGTGAGAATGAGGAACAGGGAAGCGCTGAGGCGGGAGCCCGGATTACGGATGGAGCAGGACAGGACGGAACCGGGCAGAACAGCACCGGACAGAACGGAACCGGGCAGAGCAACACCGGACAGAGCGGCACCGGACAGAATGGAGCGGGACAGAACAGCACTGGACAGAATATTGCTGCGGGAAATAACGGAACAGCAACATCTGCAAGGGACAATACGGCATCAGTACCGGAAGAATGCATCATACAAGAACAGTCGTTTCCGGTAGAACTGGATGACTGGGGCAGAGTGGAATTTGCCTCGTGTGAGCCGGATCACAGCGTTAATTTTGACGACGTGTCGTTTTTCCTGGTGAAAGACGGTCAGATATTGTATCGGTTCCCTTACTACTGTGAGGGAAATGATACATCCGGTTATATCGGTCTGTTTGACAGTGTGGAAGCGGTAGGTTTCCGGGATATGAACCGTGACGGTAAAGATGATATCGTCATTATCATCAATTATATCACAGGGGCAGGTCTGCAGGGCA
>JAIEKC010000108.1:0-1925 GCA_029064505.1 Acetatifactor sp. | reverse complement strand
TTTTATAATTCCCCATTAAACACTGATTTTTCGCCCTATTTACTTCCCGATAAATTCCGATTGAACAAAATCGCTGCGCGATGGCCTGCCAAGGCTGTGGCGCAGTTTTTCTTAACTTTAAATAAAAAGCAGTAGCCAGCAAGTCCTAAATAGGGTATTGTTAAATCACCACAAAATAACAACCATATACACACAGGATCATCACTACTACTGCCATGAATAGAATATCATTAATTCTCTTTACAGACAAGCATTTTTATGATGCTCATGCTCCTCCATGAATGGTAGTTACTGTTTGTTTGCTATTTAATTCATGGGAAAAGTTCCAGAAGATCTTACCTGTCAGGATGTTAGGAACTTTCTTCTTGCCAAGAAAGACGATGGTCTGAAAGCAACCACCCTCAACCTTTATAATTCAGCCATCCGTTTTTTCTATCGGAATGTACTTCACGTTCTGTGGGATGATATCACTGTCCCACGCATGATTAAGGAGTATAAACTTCCAACAGTTCTTTCTTCTGAGGAAATCGACCGTCTGCTCGATGCAACCAGTGATCTAAAAGTATAAAGCTATATTTGCCACCATGTATTCTTTCGGGATGCGTGTCTCTGAAGTGGTTCATCTTCATTACGAGGATATTTCCCGCACCCACATGCAGATTCATGTCCGGGATACAAAGAACCGTATGGACCGCTATACCATTCTTTCCGAGCGAAATCTTGCACTTCTTACAGAATACTGGTTTACATGCGGAAAACCACGTGATATTCTTTTCCCGAATAAATTTACCGGGGAATACCTTACCGTTTCTTCCGTGGAACAGGTTATCCGTCGTTCAGCAGCGGCTGCCGGATTATCCGGGGTCACTCCCCACTGCCTCCGCCACAGCTTTGCCACCCATCTTATGGAGCAGGGAGTGGAGCCGCGGAATATTCAGGCACTGCTTGGGCACCGCGATCCGAAATCCACAGAAGTTTATCTCCATGTCAGCAACAAATCCCTTATGGGCATACGCAGTCCTTTTGAAGGAAAGGATGGTACAGCCAATGGATAAGCCCACAGTACAGGATATTTTTCACCGCTTTTATCCGGCATACCTTGATCAGTATTCACCTTCCCCTGTACAGGCAAAGGTTGCACATAACATCATGAACTGTAAGACAGGGGCTTATGGTTCGAATGCATGTATATGTGAGGAGTGTGGTGCCATACAGATTCATTACAATTCCTTACATTATACTATATATGATGACAAAAGTGTAGTGAAAATGCTGAATTAATCAGCGCTTCCCTAAGTTTTATGTTATTCGTCTGCCACGATATGCTCAAGTTTGTCCCAAAGTGCCGAATTAGGCACTTTTTACCTTACTCCTGCCGTGACATACAAGCAAAATCCCTATCGTTAAAATTTGCACCCAAAGTCATGCTTGGGTGCATTGTATCAAATTGTGGTACGCAAACCACCATACGCTGTAACGATGTGTCCCCCAAATCTCCGCCGAACAGCTCCCGGTCTGTATCCGCAGGCTCCCGGTTCCCGCCGGGAGACAGGCTGTTCTCCCCGGCAATGCCTGTCCCCTCTCCGGTGCCGAATGTCATCTGCCCGGAAAAGTATCCCTCCGGCAGCGGCTCGTTTCCTTCCCCGAAAATATCTTCCCAGGTGCTGAGCCATTCATACTCTGCCTCATAACGATCCTCGTCTATGCGGAGCCAGGTATTCCCAATATTTCCCACACTGTGTGTGGTGCCGTCCTGTAAGGTCAGATAGAAAAAGATGGAGCTGCCGCACAGACGGTCACTGCCGCCGCAATGATCCAGAAAGCCGGTTTCCTGTATTTCAGCACGGATCTCACGCGCTCCTTTACCCCCGCTTCACCAAAGGCCAGAGGACAGGCGGTGATACCTTTCCGGCCAACATTACAGG
>JAIEKC010000107.1:0-2942 GCA_029064505.1 Acetatifactor sp. | reverse complement strand
TTTCTAAGCTCCAGCTTCCCCTTCGTGTCAGTAGACGAGCCCCAGGTTCTCTTCTCTTCTGTTTTCCTTGGGATATAAAGCATCTGACCGTCAATATACTGCTGCACGGAAGCAAGGATCTCCTGCGGCAGAACCTCTTCTGCTCTTCTATAGCTCATAACGCCCTCCTAATCATTGAAACAGTCTCTCAAAATCTCGCCAGTGCCTGTGGGCTGCCGGAATTTCGAGTGCCTATGTTACTGTTAGGATGCAATGGCTATAACGTTTTCATACGATGATAGCCATTGCTATCGAGCGGATTCAAAATTACCTTTCATGTTCTTACCTGTTACCTTTCTGTCTAAAATAAAATGTTTCAAAGCCTGTCTCGTAAACAAAATATATTTATGAGCGTTTGGCTCTGACGCTGATCGATTAAATTCTATCAGGTTTTCCGTCTCATGCCAACCTCTTATTTTCTTTAGAAACAAATATGTTCCGACAGAATTCCTGCTCACAGCATTCGCAACACATATTCGCAACGCTTCCGCACGGCAAAAAAGACGTAACAGGGCTGCAGTTCAAAATCCCTTGTCATAATGCCAAAGAATTCCAGAGCATGTTTGCCGTCTACATGCTTACAGATCTACTGCGTCTCGATATACTGCTGAATGGCCAGATTATTCTCCGACAGGCGGCAGCCCAGAATATATTCACTGCTGCCTTTCCTGCACCGCATGATGTAAGCCTGCACGGTGCGGGCTCTGGGAATGGGAAGTTCCGGGATAGTGACGGTTATCATCTTCTTTTCCGCGGCTTCAAAATCCGGGTCGGTGGCGGTAAACGCCATGCCGTTGGCGCTGATATCCAGCATCCTCCCACGATAGGTCTTCGCGCTGCCGTCAATCCGGATCTCACAGGCACAGCTGATATCCAGTCTGGGATTCTTCTTGCGCTTCATTACCTTTGGATTGGCATTTGTCACCACCCTGTAATAAGTAACGCCGCCTTCCGCAAATTCTGTGACTGTAACATCCGTCCAAAGATACAGGACATTTCCCAGGATCATCTGCAGCTGGAACCCCACGGCCCCGTCTCTGGTCTCCGACAAGGTCCTGGGACGGATGTCTATCACAGCCTCCGCATCCTGCTGACGCACCACCTGTCCATAATATTCTTTATCCGGCGTTCCGTCCTTATCCAGTGTGATAATGGAAACCCTGCTGCCCGGCTTCGCATCATGGATCCCCATAAAGCCGCTGTCCCCCAGACGTACCACCAGGTCGCCCACGGATACCTCGATCTTCCCTACATTCACCGTGGTCTGCTCGTATTTTTCCAACATGCTCCTGGCATTGTCGGAGGCGTTTCCCACATAACCGCTCATAACGGACATGGCCTCGGACATCTGCTGCATATTTTCCACCACATTCTGATTGGACTGCTCCACTGCCTTTATGGCATCATCGATCAGGGATATGCTGCTGTTCAATTTGCGGGAATCATCAGAAATGCCGACCACACTGGCATTCACTTCCGTGATCTTCTCCAGATTCCGCTGAATGAGCCCGATCACCTTCTCCATGGCAGCTGTCATCTTCCCGGAGGTTTCCTCCAGATGATCCAGCGCGTTCATAATGCGGGCGGAGGAATTCTGGGTCTCATCGCTGAGTTTGCGGATCTCATCCGCCACCACGGCAAAACCGCGGCCCGCCTCCCCGGCTCTGGCAGCCTCAATGGACGCGTTCAGGGAGAGCAGGTTGGTCTGGGATGTGATATCTTTAATGGAGACCGTTTCCTCCTTCACTCTGGCAAATTCCTCTGAAAATTCTTTTACGATACCGCTTACGTCTTTGGACAGATCCGCCATGGCATGATTGGCCTTCACCACCTCCGCCAGCTCTTCCGAACTGGTTCCCGCATGGCTGTTGGTCTCATCCACCAGAAGGACCATCCGGGAGATCATGGCGGCTATATGTTCCACCTGTCTCTGGATATCGCTGGTCATGGTTATGGAGGATTCCGTTTTCCCGGAAAGGACAGCGTTCTGTTCCGTCAGCTCTTCCATATTCCCCATCACTGTGTTGGCGCTGTGCTTGTTCTCATCAGCAAGATCCCGGACAGCAGTGACTCCGTTTACGATCTCCGTGCTGGCGGATTTCACCTGTTCCACCGTGGAAAAGATGACATCGCTGTCCTTATGTAGATCGGCTGACTGCTTCCGATTCATCCTGCCGTTTCTGGCGAATGGATTTTTCATATGTATACCTCCGGCTGCTCTCAATCTCTGTTCATTCATTATAATATGCAATTCCCGAAAATACAATCTGTTACTTTGGCAGGCTTTTCCACACACAGAAAAAGCGGCCGGAGGCATCTGGTACAATCCCGATGCCCCGGCCGCTCCCGGCTTTAAATCTCCGTGCTGACTTCCACGCCATTTCGGAAGGTGAATACCACCCTGCCGTCCGAATGGACCGTTGCGTAATCCACAAGCCTGTGGAACAGCCTCTCATTGAAATCCACCGGCAGCTCCACTGTCTTGCTTAGCCCCGCAAGGAAACCGCTGAAAATGTCATACTGGATTTCCTTCCTTTCCCGCTCTTTCTCCAGGCTGTCCATCTGGCTCTCCAAAGCGGCATACCGGCTGGCATACCCGTCATACTTTTTGCGGTAGTCGTGCTGGTCAAGTTTCCGTGTGGCATTCTCATCGACCAGTCTCTGGATCAGCCCCGCCGTCACTTCTTTCTCCCTGCTGACCGCTTCCAGCTCCGCCTCAATGGCGCTGCTGTCGGCCAGGGCATCCATGACCGCCCTGCAGTCCACGATTGTCGTGTTAATAAACGCCTATATTTTTTTATCATTGTCAAAATGACGGAATAGGTAACTGCTCTATAAATCAGAATTCATTTTTTCTTGTTACTTACAAATCTGTATCTTATACACATATGACGCTGCCGCCG
>JAIEKC010000106.1:0-12849 GCA_029064505.1 Acetatifactor sp. | reverse complement strand
GTGGAGACCACCGCCAACCGCATTATGGAAATCCTGCCCGGCGGCAGTATGATCGACAAGATCACTACTTACGACGAATATCTTGCCAGCGACGAAATGGCGAGAAAGCGTACTGTTTTCACCGCAAATAAGGAAGAGGAAGAAGAATATTGATGCGGTGCAATGGCAGGCGCTGATCACTCAAGGAGGGCGGCATGAAAGAAACAAGAGCCGTAGATCTGCATGTACATTCCAACCGTTCCGACGGTACCTGCTCTCCCACACAGCTTGTGGATCATGCTATGGAAAAGGAGCTTGCCGCTTTCGCCCTGACCGATCACGATTCCGTGGACGGGCTGGAGGAAGCGCTCTCCTACGCGGAACAGCTTCGCAAAACACTTCCGCCTGAACAGGCGGAACGTGTTCCGGAAGTGATCCCCGGCATTGAATTTTCCACGGAGTACCAGGGCAAAGATGTGCATATTGTAGGTCTCTATATCGATCATCATGACAGCAATTTTCAAAAATATCTGCAGGACTTTGTGGCTTCCAGGATCAGCAGGAACCGGAAAATGTGCGAATTGCTCCAGGCTGCAGGCATAGATATCAGCTATGAAGCGCTGTTGGCGGAATTTCCCGATGCCGTGATCACCAGGGCTCATTATGCGAAATACATGCTGGTTCACAATTATACCGGGAGCATGAACGAAGCTTTTCAACGTTATATCGGGGATCGCTGCTCCTGCTATGTACCCAGAGAAAAGGTCACTCCCGAACAGGCGGTTGACCTGATCCTGCAGGCGGGCGGTATTCCCATTCTGGCCCATCCCATCCTTTATCGTATGAGCGACGAGAGGCTGGAAATCCTGGTCTCCCGGTTGAAGGATGCGGGTCTTATGGGCATTGAAGCCATCTACAGTACTTACAATGCGGCGGAGGAGCGTCAGATCCGTCGGCTTGCCGAAGCTTATCAGCTCGTCATCAGCGGCGGATCTGATTTTCACGGCGGAAACAAACCGGGACTGGATCTGGCCACAGGGTATGGCAAACTGTTTGTCCCCTATTCCGTGTTAGAAGAGATAAAGGAGTTGTTATGATCACTATGAAAAAATATTTCTGGATCAGAACCGGATTACTGTTGATCATCCTGATCTTTGCCGTCCTGGGCGGCAATTTTCTCTATACAGGGGCGGAAAACGCTTCCTCCCCGGATGCAACTTCGGATTCCATTCCTCTGAGCAGTGAACAGCTGCTGGTTCAGACCTTTTCTCCCGAACATGCCCGGGTCACCGCCATCTCTCTTGCGCTGCAGCCCCCCGCTCCCCTGACGCCTCAGTCCGTGATGTCGGGCCTTCCTGCCTCTATGTCGGCTGAATCCGGTGATCTCACGGTGATTCTGTCCGACCATGCCGCAGGTACAGAAATCTATCGCAGTACGGTTCCACTGAACGGTGTATCGGACGGCTGGTATCTCGCATTTCCCGTGAACTGTCGGCTGGACACGGGTGCCCAATATGACATTTCCATCTATGCGGAAAATTATCAGGACGGAATGAATCCCTCCATCTATTTAATGTCTCAGACAGCTCCTATCCCCGAGATAACGGAGGGATTGACAAAACTGCCCAGACGCGCTGATGGGGCAGGGACACAGACCGATGATCCCTCTGATACATCCGCAGCGCAGACCGGCAGTTCTGCCGACACCACCGGCTCTGTCGATGCTCCCGGCGCGGTGGCGATACGGTTTACTTATGATGTTCTGGTGCCCTCCCGGCTTGCCGTATTTCTTACAGCCCTTGTCCTGATCCTGCTTTATATGGCAGCCACTGCCCTCTTTTCCCGTAAAAAGAGCGACAAAAAAGCAGGAGAGATCACTCTTGGAAAATTCCTGGCGGTGCGGATCCGCAGGATTCCTCTGATCCATATCCTGTTCTTTGCGGCCGTTACGGCAGCAGCCGTTATCCTTCGCATAGCTTTCTTTCCCGTAAAGAGTAACGACTATTACCTCTGCTTTGAATCCTGGATCAGTGATATGCGCTCCTACGGCATCTGGGGCTCTTTGGGGCAGGACATAGGCGACTACCCGCCATTATATATCACACCGCTGACGCTTCTGTCCTTACTGCCCTTTGAACCTGCAGTCATCATCAAGCTGATGCCCTGTTTCTTCGATTTTGTCCTGGCTCTGATCTGTGTAAAACTGACCGGACAATTCGGCGTCACCGCACTCCATAAGAAACTGACACTTTACGCCTTGATCCTGCTGAATCCCCTGACGCTGCTGGATTCGGCGGCATGGGGACAATGCGACAGTATCTACAGTTCCTTTGTCCTGCTGACACTGCTTGCCATATGCGTCGCAAGGCCCTGGAGCCCGGAAGCACCCGCAGATAAGAAGGGACGCTTCTGGAGATCAGGTGACGGGATATGCCTGCTCTTTGCCGTAGCGTTTTCCTTTAAATTACAGGCAGTATTCTTTCTTCCCATTCTATGTCTTCTGTGGATCCTGCAGAAACGGAATGTGTTAAAGCCCGCACAGCTGTTATGGATACCCATTGTATATACAATAAGCTGTATCCCCATGTACCTTGCAGGGCGAAGCCTGAAGGTAATGTTCAAAATCTACATGGGACAGGCTAACCGCAACTATGGCACGCTGACGCTGAATTACCCGAATCTCTACAGCCTGATAGGATCCTGGAGCGAAAATCTTTACGACAGCTATTTTATATATGGTATGTTGTTGACCTTCCTGCTGCTGATCGTCCTCTTCTATCAGCTATACTGCCGCAAGGTAAAATTAGAGAGCCTGCTGCTCTGTAAGGTAACCTCCCTGTCCATCCTGACGATCTGTTTCTGCCTGCCCCTTGTTCACGAGCGGTACGCCTATGTGGCGGAGATGCTGTTATTCGTCATTATGATAAAGGAGACAAAATATGTCAAAGCAGCTCTGACCACCATGTTCTGCACCCTTTTTACCTACTGTTCCTATCTGCTGCAGATGGAGCAGAGCTTTTCGGTATTGCCTGATCAGGTCATCGCGTTACTTCGTCTGGGTGTCATTGTCTATCTGGCAGGGGACATTTTCCAGACAGGGCAGCAGAAAAAACAGCGCGATATCGATTCGGAGAAATCACTCCCTGAAAAACGGGCACAGGAACAACAGATACGTTCCGGGAAGAAAAGAACAAAGAAGATCCATGGATCGGACACGAACGGATAATATTTTCTTTCCGGACAGCTCAGAAGCCTCATGCAGCAATGGCACTACTGCATGAGGCTTCTGAACTGCCAAAATTATCTTTTGCAGCGGAAACAGATAAAATGACAGCGGCCCCGCTCAGCCTTCCACGATCAGATATCTGCCGTCGCCGACCTCAAACACTTCATCGGCTTCCAGGATCGCATCGTCCGTAATGCCTTCCGTGTCAATCCCTTCCTCTTCAAAATATTCAATGACTTCGTCAACAGAGTCCACTACAACAGCCATGCACTCTTCCAGATAATTTTCCGCTTCCTCCAGAGTCTCTGCCACCTCCTCAGGAAAAAGCTGCAGCTGATTCTCCAGAAAGCACTCCAAAACCGCATCATCAAATTCACGCATACTTTCACCTCCCTTTCAAATGCCGGGCATGGCATTTTATTCCGTCTCCACACTCTGTTTCCCGCCTGTTCCGCTGTCAGGGGGCCATATTCAGTTACATCATAGTATGATTATATCCTTACGTCAACCCCCTATAAAAACTTTAGCACGTCCAAAGGGTGTCCGATGACCTCATCCGCATGATTCTCCTCCAGCTCCTGCCTGTCCCGGAAGCCCCAGAGCGCTCCCAGTGTAAATGCTCCTGCGCTTTTTCCGGTCTTCATATCCGTGGAGGTATCCCCCAGATAGAGCACATCCTCCGCCGTCAGTCCGAGCTGCTCCAGGATCTGAAATACCCCTTCGGGACTTGGCTTGATTGCCACATTGTCTTTCTGTCCCTGTATCACATCGAAATAATCCTTCCCGAAAAGTGTCTCGATCACATTTATCGTCTCCGCATGCGGTTTGTTGGAGAGCACCGCGATCTTCACCCGCTTTTCCTTTAAAGCGGCCAGAAGCTCCCGGATGCCGTCATAGGGCACCACTTTGTACATACAGTTCTCCCGAAAGATTTTCTTATATTCGGCAAAAGCCGCATCAAAATGGATCCCCTCCTCATCACCGCCTGCGGCAAGCGCGCGTCTGACCAGGTTGGCAGCTCCGTCTCCCACGAAATACTTATACTGCTGCTCCGTAAAAGGTCCGTATCCGAATGCGGCCACCGCGCGGTCCCCGCAATACTTGATACTGTGAATAGAATCGGAAAGAGTTCCGTCCAGATCGAAAATAACTGCTTTTTTCATGATTCTGACAGCTCCTTTATCTCCTGATAAAGCCTCCCCACCGGAAGCCCTACCACATTATTATAGTCTCCTTCAATCCCCCTGACATACCTGGCGCAGAATCCCTGGATTCCGTATGCGCCCGCTTTGTCCAGAGGATCACCGGTATCGACGTACTCTGAAATCTCCGCCTCTGTCATGGGATAGAAGTGCACACAGGTCCGCTCGTGAAAGCTCCTCACCGTCCACCCTGACGCTCCTGCAGCCCTGTACAGGAGCGTGACACCGGTATAGACCTCATGTTCCCGCCCCTGAAGACGCTCCAACATCCTGAAAGCATCTTCCGCGTCCGCCGGCTTCCCCAGAATGGCTCCGTCCAGTGCCACCACCGTGTCCGCTCCAATGACCAGAAGCGCGCCTTCCGCAGCCGCTTCCCGGTCACGAACCGGCTCCTCGGCAACCGCTTTCGCCTTCCCCCGGGACAGCTCCTCCACCACTCTGTCCGGTTCGGAAGAGGATATCTTCTCTTCCACATGACTGGTCATCACTTCAAAAGAAAGCCCGATCTGTTCCAGCAGCTCCCTTCTTCTGGGAGATGCGGAAGCAAGTATGATCCTCATCTCTGTACCATTCCTTTCCGCGCGGTTATCCGCTGTCTCACTACATAAACCGCAATTCCCATTGCCGTGACCAGGGACACGATATCCGCGATCCGCCAGCCGTTCATACCCTTATACTCCACCTGCACAAAGGCTTCCTCTTCCGGCAGCCTGCAGGCCAGCAGTCTGCCCTGCGATACCGCCTCCACTTCCTGACCGTTCACCGTGATCTCATACCCCGGATAATAATACAGCGGGAACAACAGATACTCGTCCTCCTGCGGCTTTCTCTCAGGAGCCACATAAGTACTGATGTCGGTTCCCCTCTTTTGGTAATCGGAATACCGCACCGGTGTATCGTGCAATGTTTTGATATAATTCTCCGATGGCCCCACGGCCAGTTCGGTGAATTCAGGGAATTCCCTGTCATCATACATATACAGACTGTCGTACTCCATGTTTCCCTCCAGTGCCATTTCGTCGTTAAGAGAATCCATCTGCAATGAGATACTGTCAAAAAAGTACCACGCGCTGCATAACGCCACCGCCATATATACCCCGAGGATCCAGTTTCTCCCGCCCGACTGAGACACGAAGGTGACAACTCCCACCGCGGACACCACACACAGGCACAGACTCGCGGTCCCCAGAAAGCGCCACGAATACTGCAGCGGAGTCGTCAGATCATGTAAGAAAGGATTTTCACCCACCGCCTCCCACGGAAACAGTGTGGAGGTCATCAGCAGCGATATTCCCCCGTAGACCAGACAATGCATTCCGAAAGAAAGTGTCCTTGAACGGGCCTTTTCCCTGTATACCGCCACAAGGAACAGAATGGCTCCCACCGCCAGGATCCCGCCCACGGTGACAGGCATCTCCCCCTCCGTAGTCCCCTTCATCACAGCATTTCCGGTAGCGGAAGGAAACAGGGAAAACATCTGGGAAAAATACCCTTCATAGTTTGCCAGATAAAAATCCCATGCAAAACACAGCAATTTCTCCCCGCGAAAATACAGGAACGGTATCAGGAAACCCGCGTTCAGCAGACAGGTCGCCGCTGCCGCTTTTATCCCCGCCGCGATACGCCCTGCCAATTCTTTTCCGGGCGTTTTCCCGCGCACGCTTTTCACCAGCCATGCCACAGCTTCCAACACCAGAAAGAGAACCGCCATCATGACTGACATAATGTGAGACTGCAATACACAGGTCACTCCCAGAGTCAGAAGATACCATTTCCTCCTATCCCCCCACAGCACTTCATAGACGCCCCACAGCACCAGCGGAAGGAAGACCATCGCAAGTGTTTCCCCAAGAGCCGCCCTTAAATACGTATTGGTAAGACGGTACAGGGCAAAAGTGTACAGCGCACTGGCAGTGTATGCCATCTTCTCCGAACCGGTGATCCGTCTCACACCATAGAAAGTGAGCATCGCCGTGACCACATTCATGCACACGACCAGCAGTTTATAACAGAGCATTACGGACACATCCAAAAACCGCGGGAGAACTGCCGGGTACAGAAACAGCTGCGGGTACATGGTAGCCGTCAGATTGCCGAACAGTTCCGTTTGCACCGGATTCAGCCTCACCGGGAATTCTCCGTTGCGAAGCCCCTGATACAGTCCCTCCATCCGGGCCAGATGAAACAGCATATCATGCCCTTTCGGCAGAAAATCAGAATACATCGGAATACTGGCCGCCAGTCCCATTCCCACAAGAAGCAATGCGTTCTTATACTTTTCCACAGGCACATACCACCCCAACAGCGCCATGCACAGTGCAGACAGGATGCAGACGGCGAACAGAAAATAATGATCCCTGTCCAACAGCTGCACTCTCTGGATCCTCACTTCCTCAAAGCATTCATCCGTCTGTTCCGGCCGGATACACACCCCGTAGGTTCCCTGCTCCAAATGTACATTCATCACAGCCACATCACGAATTTCCGCATTCAATTCCGTTCTGGCGAATTCCACGCCCATGTGGTTTTCGGAATCCGCCAGCAGATCCGATGAGGCTACTGCAAAGGCTCCCTGCGATGCCCCGCTGTATGTGATCTTTACCTCATAGTCTCCCGCTTTTAAAAAGGGAATGGTCACTTCCGCCGGGTTGTACTCCACCCTCATGCGGTATATGTTCGGTTTGATCAGGAAAAAGATTCCCATGGTCAGTAACACAATAATGACCGCTTTATGGATCACTGTCAGCTTATAGTTTGCCTTGTACCTGTTTATCGTGTCTTTCTTTTTCATATTCCTGTCCCTGCTTATTTTTGATGGGTTTCCGGTATAAATGTCCTGGCCGCCAGAGGATTATCCTTTGCAGCCGCCCTGGCCGCTTCGATGGCTTCCCTGCAAAAGACCTCCTGGGACTGGAACAGAGATTTTCCCCTCTTATCCACTTTCACATAGGAACCGTCCTCCTGCAGCACGGACGCCTTCACATTATCTTTCAGCTGGCACTGTAAAATGTGCATCAGCTTATTCTTCAATTCCGACCGGTCGATGGGAAACAAAATCTCCACCCGGCGCTCCAGATTCCGGGGCATCCAGTCCGCGCTGCCGCAGTAGATCTCATAGTCTCCGCCGTTTTCAAAATAAAAGATCCTGCTGTGCTCCAGAAAGTTTCCCACAATGGAGCGCACCGTGATATTCTCGCTGACACCCTTGATGCCCACCTTCAGACTGCAGATCCCCCTGACGATCAGCTCGATCTTCACTCCCGCGGAGCTGGCTTCATACAGCGCCGCGATGATGTCCCTGTCGCAGAGAGAATTCATCTTGGCGATAATATGGGCCGTCTTTCCCTCCTGCGCAAACTGCCTTTCCCGCTGGATCAGATCCAAGAATCTGTTCTTCAGCCAGAGCGGAGCCAGCGAAAGCTTATTCCAGAACAGAGGCTCGGAATAGCCCGACAGCATGTTAAAGACCGCTGTGGCATCCTCGCCGATAGACTCGGAGCAGGTGAGCAGTCCGATATCCGTGTAGAGCTTTGCCGTGGCATCGTTGTAATTCCCCGTCCCCAGATGTACATACCTTCGGATCCCGTCATTTTCCCTGCGGACCACCAGTGTGATCTTGCTGTGAGTCTTCAGACCCACCAAACCGTAGATAACATGGCAGCCTGCCTTCTCCAGCATCTTGGCCCAGACGATATTGTTCTCCTCGTCAAAGCGCGCCTTGAGCTCTACCAGCACCGTCACCTGCTTGCCGTTCTCCGCCGCCTGTGCCAGCGCCGCGATGATGGGCGAGTTGCCGCTGACACGATACAGGGTCTGCTTGATGGCAAGCACCTCCGGATCCTTCGCCGCCTGTCGGATGAAGTTTACTACCGGCTCAAAGGTCTGATAGGGATGATGCAGCAGGATGTCCTTCTTTCGGATCTCCTCGAAGAGATTGCACCCCGCCGGCAGCTCAGGAACCGCCTGGGGAGTATATTTGGGGATTTTCAGATGCTCGAACCCATCCATACCGTATATTTTCATCAAGACAGTCAGATCCAGAGGACCGTCGATCTCATAGATATTCTGCTCTTCCATGCGCAGCTCTTCCGTCAGAAAATGCAGCAGGCGCCTGTCACAGCCGTGCTCTACCTCCAGACGGATGGCTTCACCCCACTGACGCTTTTTCAGCTGCTTTTCTATCTCCTTCAACAGATCCGCCGCCTCATCCTCCTCGATGGTGAGATCCGCATTTCGCATAATGCGGAAGGGATGGGCGCAGATAATGTCATAGTTGAGAAAGAGCTTGTCAATATTCCTTTCTATGATCTCTTCCAGCAGAATGATCCTCTTGGCCTTACCCTCTGTGGGAAGCTCTACAATGCGGTCCAGCACGCCGGGCACCTGCACCGTGGCAAATTCCATCTCTTCCTTACTGCTCTTCTTGTGCACCATGGCGCCGATATTCAGCGTCTTATTGCGGATCAGCGGAAAGGGCCTGGAAGAATCCACCGCCATGGGAGTGAGCACGGGATACACATTTTCCTCGAAATAACGGTCAATATATATTGCCTCCTCCTTCGTCAGTTCCTCATGCTGGCGGACGATCTGCAGGCCGTTCTGGGCCAGCTTGGGCACCAGCGACCGGTTGTAGGTGGAATACTGGCGCTCCACCAGCTCATGGATCGCCTGACTGAGAAGCTCCAGCTGCTTCACCGGTGTCAGTCCCGCGATATCCTGCTTCTCATATCCCAGATCAGCCATATCTTTCAGGGACGCCACCCGGATCATGAAAAATTCGTCCAGATTGGAAGCCGTGATGCTCAGAAATTTCAACCGCTCAAACAACGGGATATTTTTGTCCCTTGCCTCATTCAGCACACGATTGTCAAACAGGATCCAGCTCAGCTCCCTGTTGGTAAAATATTTTGAATTGGTAAAATCTTTCTTTGACATAACCCTCACCCCTTATTTCAACCCGCCTCCCACGGACATTGATTTCCTTCTTACAGATCATATTGCTCCTTCGGCCCGCCCCATCAGATAATCGATGAACTGCTGTGCGCTCCTGCCGGAAAGCCCTCCGTGGGACAGCTCCCATCTGTTCGCCTCCAGCAGCAATTCCTCCTCCGGCATGGAAATCCCGTGACGCTCCGCCAGCACCTTTACAATATTCTGGAACTGCTTCTTGTCCGGTGCACCGAAATAGATCGTGACGCCAAAGCGGGACACCAGAGAAAGCTTTTCCTGCACCGTATCGCCGGTGTGCATATCCTCCCTGATCTCCTCCCTGTCGCCGTAATTTTCACGGATCAGATGCCGTCTGTTGGAGGTCGCACAGATCAGCACGTTTTCAGGCTTCTTCTCCAGACCGCCCTCAATAACGGCTTTCAGATATTTATATTCGATCTCAAACTCCTCAAAGCTCAAGTCGTCCATGTAAATGATAAATTTATAATTACGATTCTTGATCTGACTGATCACATCGTTGAGATCCTGAAACTGGTGCTTGTATATCTCTATAATGCGGAGACCCTTTTCGTAATATTCGTTTGCAATGGCCTTGATACAGGAGGACTTCCCCGTTCCCGCATCCCCGAACAGCAGGCAGTTATTGGCCTTTCTCCCCGTCACGAAGGCATCCGTATTGTCCGTCAGCTTTTTCTTGGGGATCTCATAGCCCACCAGCTCGTCCAGAGTCACGTGGGTGATGTTCAGGATGGGGTCGATATGTACCCCCGTCCCGTCATGTGACACACGGAAGGATTTATGCAGCCCGAACTTTCCCACTCCGTACTCTTTATAAAATTCCGTGAGCGTAGCTTTCATCTCCTCCGGTGTGTGATCCCGGCAGAACTTTTCCGCCAGTTCGCAGATGCGGGCACAGATCCTGGTATTGTAGACCCTGCTCTCCCGGCTGCTGCTGACATAGTTCTGTATTAGGGAAAACTCGGCAACCCGAAGTTCCCGGACCATGTCGGTGAAATCATAGTCAAAGAACTCTTTGAAGATCACTATATCGTGAAGCGCCGCTTCATTGATGGTTCCTTCGATCTCTCCCCTGATCTCACAACCGCAGCTGTAGCTGTTTTCATTGTTCACCAGCAGATTGGTGAGATAGCAGTGCCACAGATTGCCGTGGAAGCCGTATCTGCCCGCCAGCTCGATCAGACGGTGGATACAGTCATAGAATAGCTCTGCCATTCCCTCTCTGTCCCGGGGCTCCGCCTTACCGCCGGTCTGCGGGAGCGATCCGTGACTGATCTGCCGGGGAGATGCCGCATATGCCCGGCAGGCCACATCACCTGTCTCCCGGAGCGATGTCTCCCGCATCCGTGCGGAGTGCATATTATAATATGTCATAAGCCACGCCATATCATGCAGAAGCTCTCCGTCCTCCATATTTCTGTATACGATCAATTCATTCTGCCGCATAGTATTTTGTCCTTTCCGGATGTCAGTTTCAACGCGCCGACATGCCTTCCCCACAGACAGGCACCTCAATAATTCCCCAAAATCTTCATATTCCGCGCCTCGTCCCGCAGTCCTCTGAGTGCATTCTTCACGGCACTGTCCGCCAGATTTCCCTCGAAATCGATGAAGAAGCGGTATTCCCAGTTGCGCCCTTCAATAGGACGGCTCTCAATCTTCGTCATGTTCAGGTTATTATAGATAAAATGGGACAGCATGTGGTACAGGGAACCGCTTTCATGGGGCACCTCAAAGCAGATGCTGACCTTTTTCGCATCCTTCCGGAATATTTTCTGATTGGTTACTATGATGAATCTGGTGGAATTGGTTCCGGAATGGTTCACACCCTTTTGAAGCACCTCCAGGCCATAGACCTTTCCCGCATACTCGCCTGCGATAGCCGCCTGGGTCTTCAGCTGCTCATCCGCCACTTTCTTTGCCGCAAACGCATTATTCTGCATACTGATCTGCTGCCAGTCATGATCGGCAAGGAAACGGGCGCTCTGCATCAGAGACTGGGGATGGGAATACACGGTCTGAATATCGGACAGCTTTGTGCCCGGAACGCCCAGCAGACAGTGCTCGATCCGGATGATCTGCTCACCCACGATATAATTCTCATATTCCTGCAGCAGGTCATAGATCTCATTGACGATCCCCGCGGTGGAATTCTCTATGGGAAGCACCGCAAAATCCGCGCTGCCCTCGTCGATGGCGCTCATGGCCTCCCGGAAAGTGTCCACATGAAGGCTGTTGACCTCATCTCCAAAGTATTGGGTCATTGCCGCCTGGGAATATGCCCCCTCCGCCCCCTGGAACACCACTCTCGCCCTCTCTGTCTCCAGCCTGTCCACTCCGATAAAGGGAAGCTTCCCAATACTGCCATGCTCCGCAAGAATCCGGTATTGAAGCTTTCTGCTCATGGACATGATCTGCTCAAAGAGTTCCTCAATGCCGTGGCTGTTGAACTCATTATGGGTCAGAGACCTCACCTTTGCAAGCTTCTCCGCTTCCCGCTGCCTGTCAAAGACCTTCTTTCCCACTTCGATCTTATATTCCGCAACCTGCCTGCAGATATCCATGCGCTTTTCATATAATTCCACGATCTGCGCGTCGATCACATCCAGCTTATCCCGCAATTCCAGTAAATCCATGTCATATGCTCCTCTTTTTTCCACTGTTCGCCGTCACTGCCGCCAGCGTTCTCACGCGCTTTCCGCGTGACAGGCCCGGGGCAGCCGCCCATAAAATACCAGGCATTCCCTCAATCCATCGTCCCCACAATTTCAAAGAGATCACAGAGTTTTTCCGTATCATTTGGCCTGAACGGAGGGAACCGTAACATTTTTTTCCAATATCATACCTAATCTTATACCAAAACAATCTTGATAGCAAGTAAAAAGCGTTGTATACTTATAGTATGTTTGGAAATCAGCGACCTTCCCGGACTGTCACGGCGGGAATGCATTTTCAGGCACGCTCCGGAATAATAAAACATTGTAACGAGTCAGAACCGGCCACGAAAACACTGTATGATGAATCTGTCCGGTTCGGAACAGTTACAAAATATCATGGAAAGAATTGAGGCATTGTTTATGAATACAAAACAGAAAAGAATCATTACCGGTGTTGTGGTCACTCTGATACTCGTCACGCTGTTTGTCGCGATGGTCTTCCTAAACCGCGTTCCCATGAACCCGGAGGGTACTGTCGGCAACACTGCCGGTAACCTGAATAACAGCGGGCTGTTCTGCGAGTACAATGATACCGTGTATTTTGCCAATTCCTATGATGGCAGCAGCCTTTACGCCATGAATTCCGACGAAACCGACATCCGGAGGCTGAGTTCTCTGGAGGTACAGAATATTCTGGCCGGCGGCAAATATCTCTACTATTTCCAGACGGGTTCCACATCCACTTCCGGGCTCGGCCAGGTCCAGGGCAGAAGGTCCTTCAACCGCTGTACCCTGAACGGCAGGGATACCACTACTC
>JAIEKC010000105.1:0-2942 GCA_029064505.1 Acetatifactor sp. | reverse complement strand
GGAAAAGAGAAAGCGCCGGTCTGAAAACGTGTATGTCCGGATCAATGGGGCGCTGACTGTTTTGAGGGACGCCTGTGCCTATGCTTATTTGATACGGCAGGTGTTTCTGGGAAACATCGGCGCCGGGGATTTCGTGTTGTACTTCGGCGCTGTCGCAGGATTTTCGGGATTTGTGGAGAGCATCATCAGGAATGTGGGAATTCTGCGTGAGGGCAGCAACAGTCTGAATTTTCACAGGGCGTATCTGGAACTTCCGGAGGAGATGTCGGAGAGTGAATTTTCAGGGGATTGGTCTGGGGAGAAAGAGACAGAAAAGGGAGCAAAGCAGGCAGGGAGGCATATCAGTGAACTCGCGCTGCCTGTAGAGATCACCTTTCAGGATGTATCCTTTTCCTATTCTGATCCGGACTGCACATTGGGTTCCGCTTCTGCTTGTGCAAAGACTTCCGGTCAGAAGTCCGACTCGAATCCTGAGTTGACTTCCGGTCGGAAGTCCGACCCGAATCCTGCGAAGTCTTCCAGATCGAATTCCGCACAGACGCCGAAGCTCCATCTGAACTCTGATCCTGCACATTGCGGTGTTTTCGGTGATGACAATGACCTCGGGCAGATATTCCGTCATTTCAATCTGACCATCCGCGGAGGGGAGAAGGTAGCCCTGGTGGGGGTAAACGGCGCGGGAAAGACTACCTTTGTAAAGCTTCTGTGCGGTATATACGAGCCCCAGGAGGGGCGTATCCTTTTGAACGGAATCGACAGGAGGGAGTTTCCCAGAGCCGAGGTATATAAACTCTTTTCCGCGGTATTTCAGGAAAAGTTTCTGCCGCCTTTTACCATAGGTGAGTCTGTTTCTCTGCAGGCGGAATGGAACCGGGAGAAGGTGTGGAAGGCGTTGGAGGATGCGGGACTGAAGGAATCATTTGTGGAAAGGGGAATTACCCCGGATTCTTATTACGGCAAGGACATTGACGAAGAGGGCGTGGAGCTGTCCGGAGGGCAGGAACAGCGGTTTCTTCTCGCCAGAGCGCTGTATAAGGATGCCCCGGTACTGGTGCTGGACGAACCCACGGCGGCGCTGGATCCCATTGCGGAGAGTGAGATCTATGACAGTTACCTGAAATTTTCCGAGAATAAGACAGCGGTGTTTATTTCCCACAGACTGGCCAGCACCCGGTTCTCTGACAGGATACTTCTGTTGGAGGGCGGAAAGGTGGTGGAGGAGGGAAGCCACGAAGAGCTTATGGCCAGGGGACAGAGGTATGCGGAGATGTTTCAGGTACAGAGCAGTTATTACGCGAAATCCGCCAGAGAGAAGGAGGCCTTTTCATGATGCAGGAATCGGAACTTTTAAGAAAGAAATCTTTCAGACAGAATCTTAGTAATATCCGGGCAACGCTTGGAATGATGAAGGATATGGATAAAGGCTATCTGCCCTGTCAGGTGATCTGCTGCCTGCTGCAGACCGGGGCAGAATACGGAGCCCTGATCCTGTCCGCCTATGTGGTGAACGGTCTGACATCGGGAACGGATTTTGAAGGACTGATGAAGACTGCCGTACTGGTATGCATTCTGTTGGGAGTGCTGAAAGCGGTATCCAATGTGTTAAAGGCTTCTATTGAGGTGCGCCGGGATCTGATCGCAAGGCGCCATGACAGCATGCAGCAGGGGAAGCTGGCAGAGTTGGATTTTTCCATGATTGACAGCCCTCGCCTTAAGGAGATGCAGGAACTGATCCGGCGGAACAATAACTGGGGGGCGGGGATATATACCGCTTTCTGGTACGCGGAAAGTATGATCACGGGGCTGTTAAGGCTGTTCGGCGCAGTGGCGGCAGGAGCGTCAGTATTTCGGTATCTGGGAGGAGGAAACACACTGCCGTCGGCGTGCATTATGATGGTGCTGGTATTTTTTCTCTTTCTGAGTATGAAGATATTTACTCACTATCAGGAAATGGAAAAATATTTTATGTTTCATGTTTTTACCCTGGAGGAGAAAAAGCGGCTTTTGAATTATGTATGGCCTTTTGCGACACTTTCCGGATATCAGTATCAAAACGGGAAAGATGTGAGAATTTATGATGCATACGGTATCATGAAGCATTGGACATACGACCTGGAGCAGACAAAGGAGTACAAGGATTACTATCTGAAAAGACCTGTTATCGGAGGCATGGGAATGGGGGCGGCGAGAGGGGCCATGAATGGTCTTAGTATGGTTGGGGCTTATTTTCTGGTGGCATGGCTGGCACTGACCGGAGGAATTTCCGTGGGAACGGTGGTCCTGTTCGCGGGATGTCTGGCCAATCTGCTGGAGAGCGGCGTGACGCTGATCCTTGACTTCCGGGAGCTTGCCCTGGCAGCCGGAAAGCAGGTCACCATATTGGAGTTGTTGTCTCTGTCCAATGAGATGTACAGAGGCTCCCTGCCCATGGAGAAGAGGAGCGACGGACAGTATACCATCGAGTTCTGCAATGTTTCCTTCCGGTATCCGGGCAGTGAAAATTATGCGCTGCGGAACTTTTCCCTGAAACTTAATGTGGGGGAAAAGCTGGCCATTGTAGGTCGCAACGGCTCGGGCAAGACCACTATGATCAAGCTTTTGTGCCGTCTCTATGATCCGGATGAGGGTGTGATCCTGGTAAACGGCGTGGATATCCGGAAGTTTCGTCGGGAAGAGTATGTTAAGCTGTTTTCCGTGGTGTTCCAGGATTTCCGGCTGTTTTCCCTGATGCTGGCGGAGAATGTGGCATCATCAGCCGAGTATGAAGCGGACAGGGTGGAACGCTGTCTGGAGGACGTGGGTTTTGGAGAGCGGCTTGAGAAACTGAAAAGGGAGGGGGAGGGAATCCGTTCTTATCTCTATAAGGATTATACGGATTCCGGTATCGAGATCAGCGGCGGAGAGGCCCAGAAGCTTGCCATCGCCAGAGCCATCTACAGGGA
>JAIEKC010000104.1:0-2746 GCA_029064505.1 Acetatifactor sp. | reverse complement strand
TTCCAGAACCTTTGTATTTTCAAAATGTTTTTCTATATGACTTACTTCCAAGATCGCCATACCGGAATCCTCCTGTCTCATTGCCGTCTGCGGCGACTTACTCCGTCTCTTTACTTCTGCGTCTTTACACCGGAAATGCTTTCCGTCTCCTGCACGCCATGTCACCGGACGCAGCCGCCCGAAACGGGCAATGCGCATTTCCCATTTCCGCCCGGGAAAACGTCTACCTGAAATACGACAATTTCTTTTCAACAAAATTGAACAGAAGCGTCAGGATGCCTACGAAGATCAGATAGAACACGCCTGTATAGAACAATGGCCATGTGATACCCGCGGATTTCATAAAGGAGTAGCCGGCAAAGGTCAGCTCATATGCCGCAATGATCCTTGCAAGCGAAGTATCCTTTACCAGCGTAATGATCTCGTTGGACAGAGGAGGAACTACCCGCTTTACCATCTGGAGCAGAGTGACCTTGAAAAATATCTGACTTCTGGTCATTCCCAACACCTGCCCCGCCTCGCGCTGGCCCACGGGGACCCCCTCAATGCCTCCCCGGAAGATAACCGAGAAATAGCAGGCATAATTGATCGAAAAGGCTACAACGGTGGCAGTGACACGCCCCGCCTCATTACCGTTCCAGATATTATGCCCCAGCCACAGGCCCGGACCGTAGAAAATAATGATCAGCTGCAGCATCAGCGGAGTTCCCCGGATCACCCAGATCAAGACCTGCAGCAAAAAGCGCAAAGGCTTCCATTTGCTTATCGTTCCCAATGCCAGAAGCAGACCCAGCGGCAGTGCCAGGATCAGGGTAAAGATAAAGATTTGAAAAGTGGTTGCAAGGCCATTTAATAATTCCAGTGTTACTGTCCAGAACATTTCATTCTCCTGTTTATTACGGCAAACATCATGATTATTTCTGCTTTACCCGGAAGCCGTATCTCCGATAATAAACAAGATAGCGTTTCAAAGTAAAATATGTAAGATCGTTTGCTGTATGTATGACAATGTACCTGTTTGCATGCCAGTGTACTAATTCGCCGGGATCACAACAACCTGCGCATTCTTGCAGTATGCGTTGGTACATTCCATGGATTCCGTCACCTCCGGGGTCAGCGTCATTCCGTTCCAAACCACATCAATATTCTTGGAATCAAGCTCCATGATCTTGTTATCCCAGTCAATGACAACAAACTGCGCCTCAACGCCAAGCTTTTCAGCCACAACACGGCCCATATCCGCGTCAAAACCGACCCACTGGCCGGAATCATCCCTGTAATCCATAGGTTCGAACTCTGTAATGCCCACGATCAGCGTACCTTTTCCCTGAATATATGCCACATCGCCGTCTGCCGCCACATCATAGGAACCGCCCTTGGGCTCTACCAGTGCGTCCTGCACGCCATAAGTCTCGGCGATCGTCTGCATGGAACCGTCCGCATAGCTGTCCGCCAGCACCGCATTGATATACTCTGCCAGATCGGAACCCTTGCGGCAGCCTATGCCATACTCCTCCGTGGTCAGCTCTTCCGTATGAGTCAGATTGGGATAACTGGTACCCTCGCCGATCATGGCACCCGCCATCAGCAGATCGATGATCGCCGCATCGGAAGTACCGGATGCCACTTCCATCAGGGCATCCGCCTGTGACGCCACGGAATTGACGGAATAGCCCTTTTCCTTCGCGACCGCCTCTCCCGCGGAACCTGCTTCCACCGCATACACCATACTCTTTGCATCTCCGGATGTCTCACTTTTCCCACAGCCGGCCATAGTCAGCCCCATAGCCAGCACAAGTGCCAATGCCAATTTCTTTTTCATAATCTCCTCCATCTGAGAACGTACTTTTTAATAACTTACACCGTTATCTTCAACATTATTATCCGCGACCCTGTTCACCTTCGTCCGCAGCCCCTGTTCCATTATGATAAACGTCATAATTATTTTGAGGTGTGACACACATCCCGGAAAAAGCATTTTTCAAACGCACTCCGGTCCGCCTGTGATACGTCTGCCAGCGTATACCCAAAGGGGGATCAAACGCTCCAAGTGAATGCAGGTCTTATAATCCGTGTGATAATATCCCGTGACGTTCCCTGCACAGGATTCTCACTTTATGGATTTTAACACATTAGCAGAATAAAGTAAAGAAGATAGTTTATCACTGCTGCACAATCTCGGCTTTAAGCGAATAGTGCCTGAACTTTTACCGTTGCATTCCTCCTGGCCAGACCGCTGTCAGCTTCTCGATCAGCCCTTCATCCGCAGGCAGCCAGTCAACGCTGTTAAGATTCTCCTGCGTCAGCCACCTGGATGCCTCATGCTCTTTCAACACTAAATCTCCCGATTTAACTCTGCACAGAAAGCAATCCATGGAAAGATGAAATGCGGGGTAGTCATACTCAACCGTATCCACCAGTTCTCCCACCTCGATATCAGTATCCAGTTCCTCCCGAATCTCGCGGATCAATGCCTGCTGCGGAGTTTCTCCGGGCTCAATCTTGCCTCCCGGAAATTCCCAGCCGTCCTTGAATTCCCCGTATCCTCTCTGAGTGGCAAATATTTTATTCTCATGCAGGATAATCGCTGCTGCTACTCTGATTGTTTTCATTTTACACCCCATGCCCGCCGAGGCGGGCGCTAATTTCAATATTCATGACAATAGAATTTTCGCTTTACAAGTAACTGTGTGCAATTCTTTTTATATTTTAAATTCCCATCCTATATTTTACCCCGCCTTTGAAC
>JAIEKC010000103.1:0-2763 GCA_029064505.1 Acetatifactor sp. | reverse complement strand
TTATTATGCTTACTATTTCCTTTTCATCAATGCTGCTGCCTGTGGCAGGTCGGTTGATTTACATGGTAAGAGTATAGTTTTTCTTATACACTCCCTATATTTTAGCATAACTTGGATAATATGGAAACAAAACTTTGCTAATGAGGGAAAAGCAAATATATTGGCAAAAGAGGCGTGGAAATGATAAAGTGAAAATGATATAATGAAACAGTTGAAAAAGATAACAGATTTTCAAAATCCCGGCTGCAAAGGCAGGTGCAGGGGATTTCTGAAAGGCTTTGGGCATGAGAGGGAGAAGCGGTATGCCGGAGAAGAAGCGGCTTGGAAGAGACTTTTTTACAAGGGATGGGATCACGGTGGCGAAGGAACTGTTGGGAAAAACTCTGGTCCACAAGACACCGCTGGGAACCGTGCGTGGCATTCTGACAGAGGTGGAAAGCTACATGGGCGAGACGGACAAGGGCGCTCACACCTACGGCGGCAGGCGCACGGCGCGGACGGAGCCCATGTATCATCAGGGCGGCACCTCCTATGTCTATCTGATCTATGGTATGTACAGCTGTATGAATATAGCCGCCATGACAGAGGGAAATCCCCAGGCGGTATTACTGCGCCGCGTCATTCCTGCGGACGAAGATTCCGAACGGATCATGCGGCAGCTCCGCCTGGAGGAATGGAACAGGAAACAGTTGAAAAAGAAGAAAGAACCATATACCATGGAGCGGTATTCCGCTTCTCTGGACAAACATCTGGCGGACGGGCCGGGGAAGCTCTGTGTTGCCATGCATATAACGAAAGAGGACAATGACATAGACATGGTGGAGAGTGCGGATTTCTATGTGACGGAAGGAATCGAGGTAAAGCCCTCCCGGATCCGGGCGGGAAAAAGGATCGGTATCGACTATGCGGAGGAAGCTGCAGACTATCTTTGGAGATTTTATTTATGAGCCTGAAATTTGTATTCGGACCTTCCGGGTCCGGTAAGAGCAGACAGATTTATAACGAGATCACGGAGCGGGCCGGGAAAAATCCAGGGCAGAATTTCCTGATCGTGGTGCCTGACCAGTTTACCATGCAGACCCAGAAAGAGCTGGTGCTGCTGAACGACCGGGGCGGTATCATGAATATAGACGTGCTCAGCTTCGGCAGACTGAACCACCGGATCATGGAGGAGGTGGGCAGGGAGGAGATCCCTGTGCTGGACGATACGGGAAAGAGTCTTGTGCTCCAGAAGGTGGCGGCGAACTTAAAGGAAGAGCTGCCCGTGCTGGGGAGCTTTCTGCACAGGCAGGGCTACATCCATGAGGTGAAGAGCGCCATCTCGGAGTTCATGCAGTACGGCATCGGCACGGAGGATGTGTCAAAGCTGATCGCGTATGCCGGCAGACGGGGGGCGTTGGCGGGAAAGCTGAAAGATCTGGAGACTTTGTATAAGGGCTTCACAGAGTATATCAGAGGCAATTTCATCACCACCGAGGAAACGCTGGATGTATTGCGCCGTTCCCTGCATAAATCAAAGCTGCTTCCGGGCAGCGTGGTGGTATTTGACGGTTTTACCGGCTTTACGCCGATCCAGAACCGTCTGATCCGGGAACTGATGCAGGTCTGCGGTGAAGTGATCCTGACCGTCACATTGGGCCAGGGAGAAAATCCCTATGTGAAGGACGGGGAGCAGAAGCTGTTTTATCTGAGTAAAAAGACAGTGGCGGATCTGGAGAAGCTGGCGAAGGAGGCGGGAATTCCCAGAGAAAAGGATGTCTTTATCGGCACTTATCACCGCTTTGAACAGGCGCCTGCACTGCGGCATCTGGAAAAGAATCTGTTCCGCTATCCCTTTCAGCCATACGGAGAGGAGCAGTCGGAGATCCGTCTCTTCGAAACCACTACGCCCAGGGATGAGGTGCACCAGACAGGGCTGAAGATCCGGGAACTGGTCAGAGAGCAGGGGCTGGCCTATCGCGATATTGCGGTGATCATGGGGGATCTGGAGGGGTATGCTCCCTTTGTGGAGACGGAGTTCGCCCAGATGGAAATTCCCTGCTTTATTGACAGGACCAGAGGGATTGCCTTAAATCCCATGATCGAGTTCATTAAGAGCGCACTGGAGCTTTTTGAGAAGAATTTTACCTATGAGGCGGTGTTCCATTATCTGAGGAGCGGAATGGCCGATCTGGAGCGGTCTGAGATAGACGAGCTGGAAAATTATGTGATACGCACGGGGATACGGGGCTATCGCAGTTACAGCCGCCTTTTTACCCATAAGACGGAAAAGATGGAAAAGGACGAGGAGGCCCTGGAGCGCATCAATCACCTGAGAGAGCGGATGATGGAACAGCTTTCTCCCCTGGCCATGAAGAAGGAGGGGAGGGTAAAGGACTATATTGACGGGCTGTATGATTTTCTGGTGCAGAATAAGGTGCAAAATAAACTGGTAGAATATGAAAGACAGTTTGAGGAACAGGGACAGTTGCCCAGAGCCCGTGAGTATGCCCAGATCTACAGGCTGGTCATGGAACTGCTGGATCAGATATACGAACTGCTGGGGGAGGAGACCATTCCCCTGCCGGAGTTCCGGGAGATCCTGGAGGCGGGTTTCGGCGAGATCCAGGTGGGCACCATTCCCCAAAATGTGGACAGAGTGGTGGTGGGAGATATGGAGCGCACCCGTTTAAAGCAGGTGAAGGTGCTTTTTTTCCTGGGCGTCAATGACGGCAATATTCCCAAGAACGCGTCCAAGGGAGGAACTGTCTATTATAAACATCT
>JAIEKC010000102.1:0-2802 GCA_029064505.1 Acetatifactor sp. | reverse complement strand
GCCCTAGTGTTTGAAAAATGCTTTCCCTGGGGTTGCGTCACACTTTGCGGGAACCTTTACCTTCTGCCTTTCCTTTTGCTCCGGTGGATCTGCGGCCTTAACGTAATGTCGGTGACCACCATGCCTTCCCGCTGGCTTAAGACAAATTCCACTGCCCCGGCAACTTCTTCCGGTAGGAGAAAAGATTCTGTCTCGTCTCCTTCCCGGAAATCCGCATTACGGTATAGCTCCGTCCGGGTCATGTCCGGAAAGATCGTCACCACCCTGACACCGTACTTCCGGGCCTCGTCAAAGAGACTGTGTGAGAAGCTGGCAAGCCCTGCCTTCGTGGCTCCGTAGGCACATCCGTGGGGATTGGTCTTATCCGCCGTCACAGAGGAAATATTGATCACATAGCCGGCGTTTTTCTTCAAATGCCGCAAAAGCTGCTGGGTAAGGATCATGGGGGCTTCCAGATTAGTCCGCACAAGCTCTTTGATCTTTCCCGGGCTCAGTTCCTCATGAAGGCCGTAATATCCCACACCCGCATTGTTCACCAGTATGCGTACCGGATGCCGTGCCATGATCTGTCTCACGCAGGCGCATAATTTCTCCGTATCCAACACATCACAGACCACCGGGTGGATGTGGTCCTCTTCCTTCCACTCTGTCTTTCCGAAATCCCTTCCGAAGCCGAACACCTCATATCCCAGCTCGCACAGTTTCCTGCTGATGGCATATCCGATACCGGAAGAAGCTCCGGTTACCACCGCAGCTTCCCTCTTTCCACTTTCTGTTTCTCCGTCCGACTTTTTTTTCGTCACATTCTCTGACTCTTTCCGCTCCATTACCTGACTCTCTTTCTGCTACTCTGCCTGACACTTTTTCTGTTGCTCTACCCGACACTTTTCCGTCACTCTGCCCGGCTCCCTTTCCGTCACTCTGCCTGACACTTTTTCGTCACTCTGCCCGGCTACCTTTCCGTCACTCTCTCCATCGAAAAATCTTCTCTCCGGAAATTCTTGTCTCCAAACTTTCTGTCAGAAAAGCTTCCATCTGTTCCATCAGATCATCCGGATAGTGGCAATAGCCCTTTTCCTTCTGAAAGGGGAACCAGACCACCGCCGATTCCGGTTCCTGCTTTCGCATATTCTTTAAATAGTCCTGCGAAATCCGAAAGGACCCCACACTGACATCTACAAGCTTTTCAAAATCTATGATCTCGTATACCTGCTCCAACATCCCTGCATAACACTGTTCCCAGTCGGGCAGATAGATCATGGGGTCAAAACAGAGCCGCACGGGACAGCCCGCTCTGATCAACTCTGCCGCACAGGACAGCCTTTCCTCCAGAGATGACGTATGATGTTCAAAAGCTTCTATGATCCTCTGGGGCGACAGGGTAAACGCATAGATCACACCGGGCACCGGCATGACATTCCGCACATAGGAGTGATTGGCACATTTTGTCCGTATCTCTATTTTCAGCCCCTCATGTTCTGCTGCGAAATCACGCCATTCCCGCGCATAGCCGATAATCTGTTCCAATGCCAGCAGATCCGTGTCATAAGAAACACACAGATACAGAGAATGACTTTCCAACACACGCTCCGTTTCCGCAAAAAAGTCCTCCAGATTCACAAATATCACCATGTTGGCGGAAGGGTACATTCCCTTTAAATAGCAGTATTCACAGTCAAAAACACAGTTCATCACGCAGGATGTATAATAAAAATATTGGTTGCCAAAGCTCTGGCACACGGGCGCGCCTTCGTAAAGCAATGTCCCCTGTCTGGCGGCCAGGATCAGCTTCTGTGTGCGATGCTGAAGCCTGTAGCTTTGCCTGCTCCGGCAGAATACATCTTTGTAATGTCCGATCTCGATCACTTCCGCCTGTGGAAATTTTGCCAGAATTGTCTGTACACGAACATGATCACGAACCGCTCTTTCCACATATATATGGGAGAAAAACGGGTTAAAATACTCTTCTCTTAAATTCCTCAAATCGCAGTTTTCCCTCTCTCTTATCCTTACAGGGGAGCAACCCCTTCTCATACATATCCCGTATCATCAGGAAAGGATCCGTTCCCGCAAGGGACAGATACCGGATATACTGCCGCACGGAATCTTTCATTGCCTTGGAACAGTGCAGGTCCGTACAGAAGCTTTGAAACAGCGCCTCATCCTCCTGCCGCAAAGGTTTTTCCCCACACCAGTCTTTCCGTGCCATGTGTGTTATGGCAAAAATCTGTTCCATGAAATCCAATATCTGTTCCTGATATTTTTCCATCTGACTCTCTATCTGTTCCCGCGAAACCTCTTTTCCCGCTCCTCTGTCAGACACCACTTTCAGAAACAGCATCTGATGAGGCCCGAAAAAACTGCTGCCTGCCTGATAAATTGCAGCGGCTTCCATATCATAAAGCTTCCCGGCAGAAACCGCAGGCAATGCTGCGGGGCTCTCTTTGCTGCATGATCTTCCGGGTGAGACAGCCGCCGACAGCCCCTTGTCGTTTCCTTCACCGTTCCACGGCAGCATTCCCGTCACAACGGCTTTTTCTCTGAAATTGTGACGGTACAGCATATCCGGGAAAAAAGTTCTGCCCGTTGCCTGCTCCGTGATCTTATTGCACAGGAAAATCCCATCACTATCCGCAGTATACGCACAGGTTCCCATATTAAGCAGCATATCTCCCCGCTCCGGTCTGTATACCGAACATACACTGCCTACCGCAGTTGCGGCGGCAATCTCACCCACACCGGTAATCGTAAGCCGAATGCCTGCTGTCTCATTGCAGAACTCCTGAAACCATATATTTTCCG
>JAIEKC010000101.1:0-6270 GCA_029064505.1 Acetatifactor sp. | reverse complement strand
ACTTATCCCCCATTTCCCCCCAGCTTAAAAACTTAACCTCCAGCGTGGTATTCAGCCAGGGTTCGAGATACTGCTCATTCACCACCTGCATTACCTTATCCATGTCCGTTGGCTTTTCACCGATGGCATACATTACAACAATCTCCCTCTGGGACAGGTCAACCCCCTTATCCGCATAAGGACTGTCCTCTGAGATTCCCCCGTTTCCGCCTGCTTCTCCACTGGTACCGGCGCCTGTATTTCCAGGATTACCGCCAGAGCCTGCGCCTGCACTTCCGGAATCCCCACCGCAAGCCGCCAGCCCCGCCGCCATAAGCAATGCCATACCGCACGCTGTCATCTTTGTCCACAGTTTCCTTTTCATAGATGCCTCCTTTATTTTGATCATTTTATGTTGACCGTTGCCGGTTAACCTTTCACAGAACCAATCGTCATTCCCTTTACAAAATACTTCTGCAGAAATGGATACAGCATAATGATGGGGCCTATCGCAATCACCGTCATGGCCAGTTTCATGCTTTCCGATGGAACGGATGCCACCGTCCTTCCCTGTTCATAAGCGATCTTTGTGATAAATTCCGCACTCCGCAGCAGATTCTGCAGGGTATACTGCAGGTTATATTTTTTATCATCACTGATAAACAGCATACAGTTATACCAGTCATTCCAATATCCCAATGCGGTAAACAGGGATAAGGTCGCGATCATCGGCTTGGAAAGTGGCATCATGATCCTGAAATAAATCAGCAGGTCGCCCGCAAAAACGCGGGCAACAAACAATTCAAGCGCAAAAATAAAAGAAGCCGTTAATATCATCAAGAATATAACCAGCCAGACCAACTTACTGTCATTAAATACTTCCATAGAAGCCGCCAGAGCCGGAGAATCAGGCAGGGGATTTGCGGTAGTTGCAGAAGAAATCAGAAAATTAGCTGACGAAAGCACACAAAGCACAGGAGACATTGAATTGCTGATAGAGGAACTTGTAAATAATTCGGATGCAAGCATCGCTGAAACTATAAGGCTAAACGATATTCTCGAAAAGCAAAAAGAAGAATTGCGACTGACTCACGAAGGATTTGAAAACCTGAAAAAAGAGGTTATCCTAGTCGAAAATGCCAGCAAATACATAAATGAAAGTAATGGAAAGATAGAGAAGGATCAGAAAGCCTTAAGTGATATTATAGAAAATCTTTCTGCAATATCAGAAGAAAATGCCGCAAGCTGTGAAGAGACCAGTGCAACTATGGAATCTGTTTCTGCAGATATCAATATATGCAGCCAAAAGGTTCATGCCTTAACGAAGCTTTCTGAAAGCTTAAAGTCCCAAGTATCACATTTTAAACTGTAAAATTACTCTGATGGTTCAAAGCTGTCTGGCTAGCCAAACAAAATCCTTTCATTTCTTTTATCGGCGGCTGATATGGCCGCCGATTTTTATATAGCCTTTAATAACTGTTTATCTGTAAATATGCAATTCGCAGCATATCATATTAACATATGCTGCTCCCCACCGAAATAATGAACTCTATAAGCATTTGTATCACTTTGTCATTTCCCGCTACTGAAAAGCCGTGTCCCTCACCATGAAATATTTCCAGGCGCGAATTCTGATAGATTTCCCGTGCCCTTTCACTATATTCAACAGGTACAATGTCATCCTTATCACCGTGCATGATAAGCACATTTCCAGAATATTTTCCTATATTTTCAAAAATGTCAAAACCGTGCAATGTTTCAAAGAAACTCTTCCCAAGAGGAACTCCCCATACATCATACTGTTGCGGGATAGCATCGACGCTTGGGAAACGCTCGTTCCAGTTGTCCGCCACACAGAGCGCAGGAAAAAGCAAAATCATGCCTTTTATTTCATGGGCATGCTCCTCAGCAACTAAAGTTGACACTAAACAACCCATACTTGCTCCGAACAGGAAGATGTTGTTGCTGTCAATATTCTCCCATGCCTCTACAGTACTTAATACAGAAGTCAAATCTTCTTTTTCTGTAAAGACAGTCATTTCATGTGTCTGCATATCACTTTTCGAGTTTAATGCCCCGCCGCAGAAATCGTATGTAAGAGCAGCAATCCCATTTTTTGCCAAAGACTCTGCCGGAATTCTGAAATCATCACCAGCGCCGTTAAAACCGTGACTGAAAACAACTATAGGATATTTGTCTTTTTCCGGTAAATATACCTTTCCTGATATGTTCCTGCCATGATGTTTTATTGTAATATCTTGTACTTTCATTTGTCTCCTTTCAGCCATGCATATTCTACAACCAGATTATCATCTATTTGATTCAAAATCCAGTATTACTTACCGAAAATGTTAATATCCGTTGGATAGTCAAAAAATAGGCTACTGCCCCCATCACATAATAGCCGCTAAAACAACGAACAGTACGCTTTGCAGGCTGCCTTTATGTTCAACAAAATAGCGGCAAAACCGCAATGATATCTAACGCTTCTGCCACCATTTTATTCACATTATCCTATCCAGAATCTGGTAATTTGCTGCCACCATAAAAGCTTTCTTATTGATTCTTTGGTGCCTTGGCTCCTCCAGTTTCCTTAATTATGGTCCTCCTTTCCAAACATCAGACTAACCCCGCCCGCAATTGCAATCAGCAGTGCCGGATCCGTCAGATTACTGACACCCATGACCAACCCGGCTATGGTGCCCAATGCAAAAATTATATTGATGGATTTCCGGCATCTCTCATAAAAACTGTTTCCGGAAAGCTCCCTGATTTCTTCCTGCGTCAAAAGATCATTACAAAGGTGTTCCGTACTATCCCTGACCAGCAAAAGAAAATCAGCGGTCATAGCTTTATAACCATGATTATGTAATACTTCCAGGGAACTTTTTATATCCCTCGTTTTGGTAATTTCCTCAATCAGGGCATCATCAGAACCCGTGGCAACCACTTCGGTAACCAAATCAAATTCTTCCTTTGTGACTGTAATCCCATGGGCAGCAAGCTTATTGCAACAGCCTTCAAAGTCTTTCGTTTCAAACAGTTCCTTGACAGCGCCCCAGTTCTGTGACAATGTCAAATAGTTATAGCTGTCTGTCAAAGTTTCTTCATCGATTCCATGTACACCTCTTTCCTCCAATACTTTCTTCAATTCCTCCTTGGAAGATACTCCTGCCACAGCTCCGATAAATTTTTTGCCGCGGAGAATGTTTGCTGCCGCCCTGTCCTGCCCTTCCGCCGTCTGACTTTCCTTATTCTTCTCCTTTGGTATTATCTGGTTCATGCCTGCAATATAGCCTTCCTCCGCCAGCCAGTGCGCTTCGTCCCTCAATGTCTCGGCATATGGCCTTGTATGATATCCCAGTTCACGTTCCGCCTTGGAATAATCGAACTGATTATTTCTCGCCAGATTGTAGACCGCAAAATGTGTCATCAAGGGCTTCTCCCCTGTTTTCTTCGCTTTCTTTTCCATTTGCGCTGCCAGCAGATAGGCCATTTTGACGGGTACGTAAAAATACGGCATTTTGCACCCGCTTGCGTCATGAAGCATCCGGCATACTTCCTTAAGAGTCACTTCTTTATTCCCGAGAATATAGCACTCCCCAATGCGCCCCCTGTCTGCCGCACCGACGCAGCCATGAGCCAGGTCACGCACATCGCAGAGATTAAACGACCCGCCCATACCGACCGTCATCTCTCCGTTCATAATCTTTATGATAGTACCTGTTGTCTCGCTGATGGCATAGTCTTTCGGTCCCAGAATACCGCTGGGATGGACAACACACGCCTTCAGTCTTCTCGACTTGCACGCATCCAGCACCTCCTGGGTCGCCATTGCTTTGGACTGGCTGTAACAGCCCACCTGGGTTTTCTCATCAATGGGCATAAAAATGTCCGTCTCCTTAATAACGGTTCCTTTGGGCTGTTCAGGAATTGCGCCTGTAGAGCTTACATATACCATTTTACGGCATTCCGGATGCTCCAGGCATTTATCGATCATATTTCTGGTACCGCCCACATTGACATCGATCAGCTTCTGGTTGAATTCCGCATTGGTTGTAACCATGCTTGCACAATGGATAACTATGGACTCATCTTCCTCAGGAATCGAAAAAAATGTTTCCAGAGAATCCACATCACAAAGGTTTCCTTCCACGATCTCCACCGCTTTCGGTACATATTTGACCGATTTATCCCCCGGAAGAACCAGTGCCCTCACACGATCCCCCCGCTCAAGAAGTTCATCGCAGACATGACTTCCCAGAAATCCTGCTGCCCCCGTTACCAAATAAATTGTCTTTCCCATAATTTTAGCCTGCCTTTCATATGATTTTTCTGATTATAATTTTTCTGATTTGAATTCTTTCTTGCCATTCGTGCTGCCGCCGTCGCAGAGAATATCCACCCCCGCCAGATAACCATTGCGTTCATCCGCAGCCATCGCAAGGGCAAAGCCAAGCTCCTCCGGCGTACCCATACGCTCTTCTGCTGCGTATCGGATCAATTCCCCACCCTCTTTTGCTTCCAGGTTACCCATATCAGTGGCAATCAATCCGGGACTCAGGGATACGACACGGATACCTTTCTTCCCGTAATCAAATGCACACTTTGCCGCATACCAAACCACAAAGTTTTTGGACATTGCGTAGGCAAACCCCGCTCTTTGGTATTCTCCTTTGGGCAGGCTGCTTCTTTTTAACAGCTTTCTGATAAACTGTGCCTCATCTGTCTCTGCCAGTCTGTAAATTTTTTTGCTGATCAGAAACTTCGGCAGCACATAGGCGGAGTTAGATGACACATCCACTATCACGCTGCCCGGATGCATGCAGGCTGAAAATTCCTGATTTACATACACAGTTCCCAATGCGTTGACACGCAACAAATGTTCCGGATCTGCCATTGCCGGAGACATTCCTGCCGCATTTATAACGTTTCTGACTTCGCCAAGGGAAACTGCATAATCGGCCAACATCCTGACACTCCCACGATCTGACGTGTCGCAGGCATGTGCATATGCCTCATATCCGAGCGCCTCCAACTCCAACACTGCATTTTCCAGCTTCTTTACTGTACGCCCTGAGAGGACGATACACTTTTCTTTCGGCATACATTTGGCAACAGCAAGTCCCATACCGCTGCCTCCGCCGGTAATAACACATACATTTTTCATTTTTACACCTCTATGCCCGCCCCTGCGGGCACTAACCTGTTTTTGTTCTATAAGCGATATTATGGTCTGAGAAAGTAAACCCATTGTAAACAGTAGCGAAATTATATATAATAAAACAGAACCGTCACTGTTGGAGACCGCCTGTAAATATAGATAAGGAGACCGCCATGAAATACCAACAACTCCGGGAACAGAATTCCCAGCTGCAAAACTATTTTGCCCTTCTCGCCATTGTCCCGTCAGTCATCTCCATTATGGCATATGAGTTTTTAGATTATTTACTATTTATAATCCGTCCGTGGCGCACGGATTATGACCCGGTCACGGGGCTTGGAATCCTGATACCAATGGCACTTATGATGGAATCCGTAACATTTTTCTTCTCAAAGCATCTGCTCAAAAAGGTGCGCAGGCTCACTAATGCGATCAACAGCGTAGCTTCCGGAAATTTTAATGTCACATTGGACGAAAAACATGCTGCGCCTCTTTCGGAAGTCGTCAAAGATTTTAATAAAATGGTGCGGGAGCTTCAAAGTGTGGAAACTCTGCGCAGTGACTTCACCAACAATTTTTCACATGAATTTAAAACACCGATTGCCTCTATAAACGGTTTTGCACAGCTGCTGCTTGACACGGAAGTATCCGAGGAGGAACGGCAAAATTATTTACATATCATTGCAGATGAGTCTGCACGCCTGACATATCTGGCTGAGCAGACAATGATGCTTTCACGGCTTGACAACCAACAAAGCATTCCCGACAAAGAACTTTTCTCTTTAGATGAGCAGCTCCGGCAGACTGCCATTCTGCTCTCACCTTCATGGAATGAAAAACACATTGATCTAAGCGTGGACATACCGGCCCTTTCCTATTACGGAAACCCCTCGCTCCTTTCCCACCTCTGGATCAACCTGTTAAATAATGCTGTTAAATTTACCCCTGAAAATGGCAATATCTCTATTTCTGCCTGCAGCACGGAGAAAGAGCTTTCGGTTTCCATACGGGACAACGGATGTGGCATTGCTGAAGAACAGCTTCCCTGCATTTTTCATCGTTATTACCAGGGCAACCGCTCCCATTCTTCAAAAGGGTTGGGATTAGGGTTCTCCATTGCACATAGG
>JAIEKC010000100.1:0-2209 GCA_029064505.1 Acetatifactor sp. | reverse complement strand
GAACGATATTGACAGAGTGGTGCATTTCGCCGCCGAGAGCCATGTGGACAGAAGCATCCGGAATCCGGAGGTCTTCGTACAGACCAATGTGCTGGGGACCGCGGTTATGCTGAACTGTGCAAAGGCAGCATGGGAGCAGCCTGACGGGAGCTATCAGGAAGGGAAAAAGTTTCTCCATGTGTCCACGGACGAGGTGTACGGCTCACTGCCTGATGATGATACTGCCTTTTTCTATGAGACTACACCCTATGATCCGCACAGCCCTTATTCCGCAAGCAAAGCGAGTTCGGACATGCTGGTAAAGTCATATATGGATACCTACCATTTCCCGGCGAACATTACAAATTGTTCCAATAATTACGGCCCCTATCAGTTTCCCGAGAAGCTGATCCCCCTGATCATAAACAATGCGCTTCAGGGAAAGAAACTGCCGGTTTATGGAGATGGCAAAAACGTCCGTGACTGGCTGTTTGTGGAGGATCACGCAAAGGCCATCGATATGGTACAGGAACAGGGAAGGCTGTTTGAGACATACAATATCGGCGGACACAATGAGAAACAGAATATAGAGATCATTCATATTATTCTGGAGACTCTTCAGGAGATGCTTCCGGAGGAAGATCCCAGAAAAGCTCTGGTGACAACGGATCTGATCACTTATGTGGAGGACAGGAAAGGCCATGACCGCAGATATGCCATAGCTCCCGATAAGATCAAAAAGGAGATCGGCTGGGAACCTGAGACCATGTTCAGGGAGGGTATCAAAAAGACGATCGCATGGTTCTTCGAACATGAGGAATGGATGAAAAACGTGACCAGCGGAGACTATCAGAAATATTATCAGGATATGTATGAAAAGTAAAAAAGAACCGGATAAATGGGAACGATGAACGTCGTTCCCATTCGGCGCGCAAAAGGAGGAAAGAATTTTCAGCCGTATGTGCGGCCGAAAACTGCTCTGTCGGAAATGGTGTTGAGAGGGCAGATACGGAACAGAAATGGAGGTTTTTAGTGATGAAAGGAATCATATTGGCAGGCGGATCGGGAACCAGACTGTACCCTTTGACAAAGGCAGTGTCCAAACAGATCATGCCGGTGTATGACAAACCTATGATCTATTATCCGCTGTCCACGCTGATGCTGGCGGGAATCCGGGAGGTGCTGATCATCTCAACTCCCAGGGATCTGCCTGTGTTTGAGGAACTGTTAGGGGACGGACATCAGTTGGGCATGGAATTTTCCTATGCGGTACAGGAGTCCCCCAGAGGGCTGGCGGATGCTTTTATCATCGGGGAAAAATTTATCGGAAGTGACAGAGTGGCGCTGGTGCTCGGCGATAATATTTTCTATGGACAGAGCTTCTCCAGAGTTTTGCGGGAGGTGGCGGCAAGGGAAAAGGGAGCTACCATTTTCGGGTACTATGTCCGGGACCCCAGAGAATATGGGGTGGTGGAGTTTGACGAGAGCGGCCGGGCTCTTTCCATTGAGGAAAAACCGGAAAAGCCCAGGAGCAATTATGCGGTGCCGGGGCTGTATTTCTATGATAATGACGTGGTGGAAATTGCCAGGAATGTAAAACCCTCCGCCAGAGGAGAGATTGAGATCACCAGTGTGAACAATGAATATCTCTCCAGGGGAACCCTGCATGTGGAGACTCTGGGAAGAGGGTTTGCGTGGCTGGATACGGGAAACCATGACGCTTTGCTGGATGCCTGTGATTTTGTAGCTGCTTTCCAGAAGAGACAGGGACTGTACATTTCCTGCATAGAGGAGATCGCGTACAAGAGAGGATTTATTGATAAGGAGCAGCTTTTGAGGCTGGCGGAACCTTTGATGAAGACAAATTACGGAAAATATATGGTTGAGGTAGCAAATGGACTCTAAACTGAGAAAATTGACCATCATGGGTTCCATAGTGATGATCCTGCTGGTGTCCGTTCTGGTGGTCTTCGGCAATACGGATCATGACGGCAGCAGACCTCACAGCGGGACAACGGAAGAAACCCCGCAGAACAGTCCGGAGCCGGAGCCGCAGCCGGAGTCGGTAAGCTATGAGGCCGGGCAGGTGGGCGATGACCTGTCGGCGTTCATGCGGGATGAAACCTTTTTTGATCCGGAGATCAATCCTATTCTGGAGGCCGCCCGTGAGCAGGCAAACCGTCTGTCGCTGATGGTTACTTCTGTGGAAAAGGATCTCCGTATCCAGATC
>JAIEKC010000010.1:0-2643 GCA_029064505.1 Acetatifactor sp. | reverse complement strand
ACTCTATGCTTTCGGTCAGTCTTCCTGACTCTGTTTCCCATCTTCTTTTTTCAATCCTGACTTTTCGGCTCCGGTTACGGTCTCTCTGCTTTCAATCAGTCTTCCTGACTCAGTTTCCTATCTTCTTTTTTCAATCCTACCTTTTCGGCTCCGGTTCCGATCTCTCTGATTTCAGTCAGTCTCCCTGACTCAGTTTCCCACCTGTCTCCTTTTGTCCCGTTCCAGTCCTTCTTATGACAGTCATAACTTTCTTAACAGTTCTCATTTTATTCCGATCATGTCTCTTTACTTCCGCACCCCTGAGAAGGAAGAATATGTGTCACCAGAATGATCATTCTGCCGTTCTGTTTCCTCCGGATATATTCCTCCGCGCAGATACGTGTATCCGCATCCATTCCCGTAAACGGCTCATCCAGCAATACATAGTCCGAGACCGCCTCCATGGCGCGGACCAGTGCGACCCTGCGTTTCATACCGCCGCTGAGCTCCCGGCAGGGCTTTTGCAGCGACTCCGGTTCCAACAGCTCTTTCAGCGCCTCTTTTGCCCGAATGGGATCGCCTGTGACCAGCTCTACGTTTTTCACGGCACTGCAGTCCATACACAGCCTGTCCTCCTGAAAGACCATGCTGCAGGTTCCGGTACCGTCCACTCTGCCGCTGTCAGGTTTCAGTAATCCCGCCAATATGCGCAATAAGGTCGTCTTGCCGCTTCCGGAAGGACCGCTCAGAGTATACATCTGTTCCGATTCATATACCGCACTGAAATCCGATAAAACCTGTTGCGAGCCAAAGGATTTACAGATCCGACTCACTTCCAGCCTGCCCACAGGTATGGAGGACTTCACCGCTTTTCCCGTGTTCTCCTTCTGTGTCTTTTCCCGCATTACCTGCCCGGTACAGGCAGGTTCCCATTTAAAAAAACAATGGGTCAGCCATAAGATCAGTTTTTCAAACATAACGCTCAGCAAAACAATGACAGCCGTCCACGCAAGAACTCCTGCCGTGTTAAGATATATCTTCGCCAGATAAAGCCCCTCTCCGATGGAATGATCCGGAATGCCTATGACCTCCGCCGCCACGCCCGATTTCCAGCACATGCCCAGAGAAATCTTCATACTGCCGTACAGAAAAGGTGCAATGGCGGGTCTGTATATATAGAAGAATCTGCTTTTTACGGACAGGCGGAACACCTGTGCCATCTCAAGAAGCTGCCTGTCGGTATTTTTCAGACCTTCCAGCATGTTGATATAAATATTGGGCAGCACCACCACAAAGCAGATCGCCACTGCCAGAAAAGAGGACCCCCACCAGATCAACAACAATACCACAAAGGAAGCCACCGGTATCGCCTTCAACAGTGTCATTACCGGGGAAAGCACTTCCTCCGCGATCGTGTAACGGCTGCTCAAGGCTGCCAGCGACACCGCCGCCACAGATCCGGCCAGGAATCCGCCTCCGATTCGCAGCAGGGAAAATCCCACGGTCCGATAAAATCCGGCATCTCCCAGCATGGAAAATAACTCCCCCATGACCTGTGAGGGAGTTACCAATAGGATACTGTTGTCCACAGCCCTGGCTCCGATATGCCAGACAACGATCCATGCCAGTATGATGATCAGCTTACGCACTTTGCTCTTTTTCATAATGCCTGCCCCGATTGATCATTTCCTGCGAAGACAAAACGACATTATGGAATATGATAGAAATCATCCCCCGGCATCGCGCCGCCTGTCAACTCCGCATTGAAATCGTTTAATACTTTCAGATATCCGGAGAGAGCCTCTTTCATCTCCTCACCGGTAATACATACAATATTGCACTGCGGAATGGCCTTCAGGGCAATCGGCTCCTTTGCCACAATACCCGCTTCCACCGCCAGCGACGCCCCCGCCACCGGGTCTTCGTTGATCGCCGCCGCACTGCCGGCATGCTCTTCCAGAAAAGTCTCCACTGCTTCCGGGCTTTCCTGCAAAAATGCTTTACGGACAACCGTTACGCCCGTTACCATGCCATTGCCGTCTCCTGTTTCGCTCTGTAAACGCATCCACTCCTCATTGATATCCAGCACAATCTTCAGGCTCTCATTCTGCATGCACGCCGCCGTGACAAAGGGCTGGGGAAGCAAACCGATGGCATCGGGGTTCTCCGACAGCACCGCAGCCACCTCCGCAGCCTCGGACTTAAATTCCAGATTGACTTCCTCTTCCTTCAATCCCGCAGCGTCCAGAAGATACCGCAGAGAAGCCTCCGGTGTGGTTCCCTTGCCGGTGAGATAAACCGTCTTTCCTTTCAGATCCTCAACGCTGCTTATCTCAGCCGTCCCCGTCAACAAATAAAGCACGCCAAGGGTATTGATATCAATGACCTCCACACCGCCGTCAGTCTTCTGATAAAGTACCGCCGCCACATTTGCGGGAACCAGCACAATATCAAGATCCCCCTTGACCACCAAAGGCAATAGTTCATCGGCTCCGGTTGCCATTTGAAATTCGTAGTTGTCCACAGTCTCTCCCTTGGAGGACTTATCCATCAGATTCAAAAGTCCCAGGGAAGTCGGTCCCTTTAAAGAACCTACGCGAATAGTTACCGCATCGCGGTCCGATCCCTGCGAAGCCGTTGCATCTGGTGCAGCGGTTGTGATAC
>JAIEKC010000001.1:0-9019 GCA_029064505.1 Acetatifactor sp. | reverse complement strand
CATGAGGAAGAAACGGGGAAGGCGAAAATAACGAAAGCCTATAACCTTCCATGCAGATATATTCTGCATACGGTAGGGCCGATTATCAGCGGTACTCCCACAAAGGCAGACTGTGAAATGTTGGCGGGGTGTTATCGTTCCTGTCTGGAACTGGCGGCGGATAACAACTTGGAGAGTGTGGCGTTCTGCTGTATTTCTACCGGGGAGTTCCATTTTCCTAACGACAAGGCGGCGCAGATTGCGGTAGGTACGGTTAAGGAATTTATGCAGCAGGAAACAAGTGTAAAGAAGGTGGTTTTTAATGTTTTCAAGGATCTGGACAAGGAAATCTACAGAAAATTATTCTGAGGGTATCGGCAGGCTGAAAGAGGCGGTAAAAGAGACGGATGCTGTTGTGATAGGCGCAGGTTCCGCTTTATCGACTTCGGCGGGGTTTGCTTATTCTGGGGAGCGGTTTGAGAAATATTTCGGGGATTTTATAGAAAAATACCATATCCGGGATATGTATTCCGGAGGGTTTTATCCATACTCCACTCTGGAAGAATACTGGGCATGGTGGAGCAGGCATATTTATTATAACCGGTATGTGGATGCCCCAAAGCCGGTATATCCGGCATTGTATGAGGTGGTTAAAGACAAGGATTACTTTGTACTGACAACGAATGTAGACCACCAGTTCCAGAAAGCGGGATTCGATAAAAAAAGGCTGTTTTATACACAGGGGGATTATGGGCTGTGGCAGTGTTCCGAGTCATGCCATTATAAAACGTATGATAATGAGGATGCGGTACGGAAGATGATTTCAGAGCAAAGGGATATGAAGATTCCGACGGATCTGATACCAAAATGTCCCGTCTGCGGAGCGCCTATGACAATGAATCTGCGTTGTGACAGTACTTTTGTGCAGGACGAAGGCTGGTATGCGGCATCAGAGCGGTACAATGATTTTATCCGTCGGCATAAAGAGAGGCGTATTCTGTTTCTGGAGCTTGGGGTGGGAGGAAATACCCCAGTTATCATTAAATATCCGTTCTGGCAGATGACAGCAGAAAATCCGGAGGCTATGTATGCCTGCATAAATTATGGTGAGGCTGTCTGCCCGAAGGATATTGAGGGAAAGTCCATATGCCTGAATGGGGATATAGGTGAGGTTATTTTTGATATTTTAAAGTGAACAAGGCAAGCTAATCTTGCCCGGAAAGGTCAGTCTGCCTTGTGTGGATTGGCCTTTTTGAGTTGCATTGGTGCGCAAGATCGTTGCCCTGATGTGTTCTCACCTGGCGGCGTTCCGGGTGCAGGCAAATATGCGATGAGAGCAATGCACCACATAGTGACCCTGCCTATGGGTTTCATGGACGGCATCGGCAGCGTCGGTTTTCTCTACATCATTATCACGCCGATCATTACGCTGACGCCCGGCCTACGAAAATGCCGTCCATGACATTATACAGATAGGTGACAAACAGGCTCCCTACGGCAGGAAAGATATAGCCGCATAATTGTTTTCGTTTGGGACTCATGGCAAAAACCTCCTAAATGAAAAAGTGGGATAAAATCCTTATTTTGTTTTTTATATGTTTGCTTTATAGAAATTTTACTCTTCCCATCATTGACAAAAGTTCGATTTCGTGTTGTTATATAATCCGAATCCGAATTATAAACAGGGAGGTAAAAAATGAGCGAAACAAGAAAAGATGTTCGGAAACTTGTGATTGCGATCAGTAATCTTGATAAGATTTATACTGCCAATACGCCAAAGATTGGCAGGCAGTCATCCGAATTATGGCTGATGTATGCCCTTAATGACGGAGAGGCACATTCCCAAAAGCAGATCTGTGAGGAGTGGGGATTTCCGAGGACGACCCTGAACACCGTTACTGGGGGATTTGTTCCTGTTTTTCGGAATCTTTCGGCAGACAGAATATGATAAAAATGGAGTTTTAAGATTCGCATGTGGAAAAGGCGCGGTTCATATGGTTCATAGTTATCTGCAAATAGGGGAAATATTGGATACGCCTGAAAAAATTAGGAAATGCAGCTGGCATCCCCATGCTGATCCTGAAAGATATCGATCGGATCGCAATGCCCTGTATCTTGCAAGTGAAAAATTAAGTTTATGTCCATCCCTTCCGGGGTGCGGTGTTCTTTCTTACAGAGAGGACCGGGTTTTAACTATGGAAGGGAAAACTCCTGCAACCTGGCGGGAATATGAATTTTTGATGCCGGATCATATTATTGGAAACAGAAAAAACAGCGCCGGATGCGGCGGGCTGTATTATCAGGGGCAGTGGCAGGAACTGATCCTAAAACCGGATAAAGAGGCAGAGGAATGGGCGGTAAAATTATTAAGTGAATAATTTTTTCGGAGTGAGCCTGCCATATTGGACGGCAATCTCTCCAGTGTTCCGGTTTTTCTTTTCTTAAGCATCTCTGTTCATAAAGAAAGCCGCCCTGCAATGCAAGGCGGCTTTGAACATTTTCTTTCGGCTTTGCAGCCTACTCCGGTTTGAGGGCAGATCCCTGGCTGCTGTTTTAAACAGATTTCCGGTGTCTCAACCCTTCTTGACCGGAACCCATAACTCGCAGAACAGCCCCTTTTCACCCTTCTCCAAGTAGATTTCATAGTCGGTATCGTCCGTCTGAATATAACCTGTCTGTGGGGAAAATTCCCTGAAAAATTTGCTCCAGGTTTCACCCAGGCAGCTGCCGTCAGAGCCAAAGCATTTGAATACCGCATAGTCGGCAGGTTCCGCTTGCCATATAGAATAACCGTTGGATGTGAACTGCTCTAACTTCGCCGGATCAATGTCTTCATGGATCAAAATACCGATCCCGTAATTGAAATGGGTGTCACCGGATTTCGCAGGACTGCACAGACCGTACAGATCTCTTTTCCCTTCGGGACAGAGCCGCTGCATAGGCCCGATCAGATCTTTTGCAGAACATTCCGACCAGAAATCGGGGATACTGTGATCATTGTCATCATTGACGATCTCGTTGGGAAAAGCTTTCACCAATGCGAGAAATTTCCGGCTCTCTCTGTGTTCCATTCTGTAATCCATAATACTACCGCCTTCCAGTATGATTTTTATGACAAGAGGATTAAATAAATGAAGCTTTGTGCCTTTTCGCTTTGCCTGCTTTGGAGTGGAGCCGTGAAACCGTGAGAAAGCTTTTGAAAAGCTTTCCGGAGATTCGTAGCCATACTTGTATGCGGCATCGATCACTGACAGATCCGTTTCCTGCAGTTCCCGGGCCGCCAATGTGAGACGCCGTTTCCGGATGTACTCGTTAGCGGTCATTCCTGCAATAAAACTGAATGTCCGGTGAAAATTATAGCTTGACATATGCACGCTTCCGGCAACATCGGCGTAATTTATGTCTTCATAAATGTGTTCTTCCATGTAGCAGATCGCCTGCTGTATAAGCTGTATCGACACGTTGACCTCCATACTTCCGGAACTGGCTTTGCCGGCGTATCCTCCTGTGTATGATCATTATAAGGCACCATACCCGAAAAATCCTGTTCCCGTTTGCACTGATTTGTCCGAACGCTGTCCTGTGGACGGAGCGTGTTTGTAAAATACTTTTCCCGCCATTTATGTATTGTACCATTCGAGCATGGATCGTACAATAAGTATACGTGTGAAAAGTACAGGCAGAAAATCATAAAAAGAGCAATCAGGATCAGGAATCTGTCCTGTGAAAAGGATATTATGTAAAAGGACATAAAACAGAATCAGGAGGAGTATCATAATGCATATCACAAATGTGGAAGAATATCTTTCCGTTCATGAAAAACGTCAGATCAGGAACGGCAGGAGCGGCGCACTGGTCTGGGAGACAGAGGGGAAATATGTTTTAAAGTATGTGCAAAGGGCGGCATTGCCTGAACCGGAAGTGTACAAACTATATCAAAATGAAGCACATTTTTATCGGTTATGGGAACAAAAACGCAATGAAAAGATTTTGACCTGTCTCCCGGAGGTGTTGGACGTGCAGGTCTCCGATCAGGAGATACTGATCCTTATGAAGAAATATCAGGAGCTTTCCGGAGAGGAGGCAGGTGAGGAGCTGCTTGAGAGGATCATGGGAGCGCTGGCAGTGATACACACACAGGAAATCCCGGCTTTCTTAAGGCGGGAACAGAAACAGCCGGAGTATCTTGGGGAAGATCAGATAGAAAGCTGTCTTGCCGGGTGGCGCTCGGTTCTGGCGGAGCATGAAGGTATGTTCGATGAAGGGATACTCACGAAGGCGGCGGCTGATATAAATGAAGTGATTGGCTGGCATCATGAGGAAGAGCAGGTTTTGAATCATGGAGACTTCCATTGGGATAATCTGCTGCAGAAGGAGAACGGTGATATCGTGGTCTGTGACTGGCAAGGTGTGAATGCGGGAGGGGCGTCAGGGGATATCAGCTTTTTCCTGAGCCGTCTGGGAGCGAACGGAATTACCATGGACAGGGAGAAGGCGGCGGAATCCTATTGCAGAAAAAGATTTCAGCTTACAGGGCAGAGCATTTCCAGGGAAGATCTGTTAAGACACATGGATGCGGCCAATATGATGACTTCTTTTCAGTTCTGGCATCAGTATCTGCACGGGAGCGACTGTGACAGAGTCAGGAGAATTTATGAAAAGATGAAGATAAGCCTTTGAATCATAACGAAAAGTATTTTTGGATATGCCCTGCCCGGCGTGTTGAGTTGACAAATATTGCAGGAGCAGATATGATAAGTTAGAGGCGAATCTATGGAAGCTGCGGCGGATTATACGGTACATATTGACAGTAAAGAGAGTGTGACATGGGATCAGTGTGGCCGACAGTGGATTTCGACAGAAAGGCGGCGGATCATATGCGATATACAAAGGAATATTTAACACGGCAGCTCAGAGAAGCGGGCTTGCAGAATACGGATACCGTATTGATCCATTCCTCCATGAAAGCGATCGGGGAGGTAGAAGGCGGCGCGGACGCGGTGCTGGACACATGGATGGAATACTTTGAACAGGGGCTTCTGCTTCTGCCCACTCATACCTGGGCGCAGATGAGCGAGGAGCATCCGGTCTATGACCCGGAGAGGGAAGAGTCCTGTGTGGGATTGCTGACAAACCTGTTCCGGAAGCGTCCGGGAGTGGTGCGCTCCCTGCACCCTACTCACAGTGTGGCGGCGTATGGCAGGGATGCGGCAGCCTATGTGGCGGGGGAGGAGAACTGCAACACGCCCTGTACGCCGGGAGGCTGTTATGACAGGCTGCGGCAGGCAAAGGGGAAGATCCTGCTGGCGGGTGTGGGACATGAGCGGAATACTTTCATTCACAGTGTGGAGGAGGTGCTGAATGTGCCCAACCGTCTGTCGGACAGACCGTTGCTGTTCCATGTGATCATGCCTGACGGCGTCAGGAAGCAGGTCTATATGCGGCGGCATTACAATGCCGCGCAGCCTCATATATCCGAGGATTTTGTGAAGCTGGAGCAGGCTTTTTACGATACCGGAGCGGCAGAGAAGGTGAAATTCGGAGATGCGGACTGCATTTTGTGCGATGCGGAGAGAGTGTTTGAGGTGACACGCCTTTGTCTGGCGCCGGATCCTGAATGTCTGGTGACGAAGGCGGTGATCCCCTCGGAAAGATGGCAGGGAGTAAGGCTGCGCCCGGAAATTCTGATCTGACGGACATGAGGCCACGGTTATTTTGGGCCGATAACACCATAACTCAGGGGACAGTGGAGAGAACCGGTCTCCGGCTTACATGGGACGGGCCGTCAGCAGCTGCCACAGTCCGTTGAGGCTGTCGGCAAAGGACAGAAATATGACACAGGATGTCAGGATTTATCTGCTATAATTTTATCCAATGCAGCAGACAATAGGTAATGGCTTCTGATTTATGGTTTCGCGATCTGTCCGCATACTGTGAGTCGCGGAATTCTGCTGTCATGAAATTTGAACGGTACGTGTGTCATATCATGCAGGGGGAGATTATCATGAAAATAGCGATCTGTGACGACGAGAAGAGCGAACAGCAGCTTCTCTGTAAATATGTGGAAGAGTGGGCAGCGGGAAAGGGGCTGCGGGTGCAGCTGAACTGCTTTGATAATGCGGAGAGTTTCCTCTTTTCCTGGGAGGACGAGAGAGATTATAAGGTGCTGATCCTGGATATAGAGATGGGAAATATGAACGGTATGGAACTGGCAAGGAATATCAGGGAGACGGACAGCGATATTCCCATACTGTTCGTCACCGGGTATGAGAAATACATGCAGTCCGGCTATGACGTGACGGCGCTGCATTACCTGATGAAGCCTTTGGATAAGGGGAAATTCTTCTCTGTGCTGGACAGGCTTCCCATGGAACGGAAGGAAGCGGAAAAGTTTTTATTCCAGATGGATGAGGGAAATGTCAGTGTGCCTCTGGGAGACATATGGTATGTGGAGGCGGAAGGGCACAGATGTACGCTGCATACACAGGATGCGGCGATGTCGTTAAAGGAGGGCATCAGCAGCGTGGAGAAGCGGCTGGAGGGTCATGAGGCAGTCATCAAATGCCACCGTTCTTATCTGGTGAATCTGCAGCATGTGTCCGTGGTATTGAAGGATGAACTGGTTATGGATAACCGGCAGAAAGTGCCTCTCAGCAGGAATCTGCGGAAAGCGGTGAATGAGGCTTTTATCCGCTGCTATGCCCGGGGACAGTGAGTATGGCTGTCCGCTGCGGGTTGCTCTGATCAGTGGAATTGCAGACTGTAAGGATGGGAGAAATGTTCCGATTTATTATAATTGCAGCAGTATTGATATTGGTCAATGCCGGACTGTGGGTCTTTTTCATGCCCTGGTATGTGAACCGCAGGCTGAGCAGATTCCAGAATGAACTGGTGAACAAGCACTATGACGAAGTGGAGACTGTATACCGGAAAATGCGGGGCTGGCGCCATGATTACCACAATCATATCCAGGTGCTGAAGGCGCATATGGAGCTGAAGGAGTATGAGCAGGCACGGAAGTATCTGGATATGCTGGCGGAGGATCTGACATCGGTGGATACGGTCATAAAGACGGGAAATGTCATGGTGGATGCGATCTTGAACAGCAAGCTCACTTTAATGCGGGATCATGAGATTCAGGTGGATGTGACCGCGATCGTTCCCCAGAAAGTGGGGATCTTAGGAGTGGATCTGTCAGTGCTGATCGGGAATCTGCTGGATAATGCCATGGAGGCCTGTATGCGGGTGGAGAAAAAGGAGGACCGGTTTATCCGCATCTATATTGATATCATCAAGAAACAGCTTTATATTTCCGTGATCAATTCCATGGAAGGAGCGGTAAGGCGCAGAGGTGCCCAGTATCTTTCTTCCAAGCAGGGTCTGCAGGAGGAACTTCACGGACTGGGCATCCTGCGGATCGACAGCATTGTTTCCAAGTATCACGGTTATATTAACAGACAGAGTGAGCAGGGGGTATTTGCCACGGAAGTGACGCTGCCGCTGGCGGGGAAACCATTAGAAGAAGCGTGAGAAGGAGCTCTCACAATGATCATACCATTCGTGCATGATGGGATACCATTCATGCACGTTTTCTTGTAATGGATGCCGGGCGGGTCGTGGATATGGGAACCCATGAAGAATTAACAGCCCGCCCCGGGCAGTACGCAAGGATGTGGGAAGCCCAGGCACAGTGGTATGAAAAGCTGAGGACTGTAGTTCATTGCCCTATTGTGGAAAGTCTGTCCTGCGGGCATTGTGATGGCGTTTGATGCTGTCCGGTGAATGTATCTTCTTTAAAACACTGGTACAGCGCCCTGAAAAAAGCTTCGTAGTCCTGTCCTTCCAACAGCCCTGACACCTGACCGTCCCCGGCTTCTATGATCTTCCAGCTGCCATCTGCCAATTCCGCATAGTCCTTGACCATAAATCGTTCAAACCTCTTCCTGACTGCATCAAGGTCTATCCTGCTTCCCTCCGGAAATATCATCATTCCTGCGGTATCTTCGGAAAGTAAGGGGTAAATATTGGGAAACACATGAAATTTCCTGTATTCTTCCGGAGGGGTGATCAATCGTATGTTGTTGTCATATAATTTCTGATAAAACTGTTCGTACTGTTCCGGTTTCATCATCCAGCCGCGGTATACTGCGGCAGTCGGTTTTTCAGGCTTGTGCAATAATACCAGCTGTCCCTGACGAAACCATTTCTCATATCCAAAGAGACAAATTTCGTATAAACCTGTATTGGTTACGGCGTCATATTCCCTTTGCAGGTCTTCATCTACTTTGTTTATTCGCGAATAGCCGGATGGAAATAATACCATCTGTATCATCTTCCCGTTATCCTCCTGTCCAGGCAGACTTTTTCCGCTGTTAACGGTTGATTTTGACCATTAGATTCATCTGCAGTTTATCCTAATATTCCGGTTTGCATCACCGGGCCGAATCATGACGCACATTCGTCAGAGAGCAATTTTTAAATATGCTCCAGTATGGCATTTGCAGTGTCACATTTCAAGCCCGGATGAGAAATGCCATGGTTTCAGGCAGGCCATGGCGAATCAGATGCAAAAGAGCGGAAAGAAAGAGCACAGCCCGGACGAAAGCGGTCAAGGCAGGAAATATTTGTGGAATAGAAAGAAAAATAGTATAAATTCAATTGACCATCTGTTTCCATAAATACGTACGATTTCCGCATCGCTGAGGCTGCAGTCCGTGCTAAGGAGGTACAGGCACTCACTCTTTTTATTGCGGTTGCGTACAATGACAATCTTAACCGGGATTCCTGTTTTGGTTGTCACGATAATAGAACCAAAAATGTTTTTGCTGCCGCGTCCGGCTTTGCAAGCATGCTTTCTTTACGGGTTTTATAGCCGTTGGTGCGGTGGTCTGTCTTATCAGAAATTTCCTGGTAACGGTTGCTCTTCTTAGCAGAAGAAAGCAGGTTAAATCCTACCGGGGCAAAGCTGTAACCGTCAGACCGGCCGATTGTAAGCAGGGTAAATCCTTTTTGATATTTATGCTCCACATGGTCATATACC